>JAJRTP010000014.1 GCA_024278255.1 Chloroflexota bacterium
ATCTCCACCATACGCTGCTGGCCGCCGGAAAGTTCGCCCGTCTTTTGCTTGCGCTTGTCCCGCAGGATGGGGAAACGCTCGTAATTCTCTTCCAGCTTTTGCTTGAGCCGCTTTTTGTCTTTGCGAAACGTCCAGGCGCCTACTTCCAAATTCTCCTTGACAGACATATGCCGGAAGACACCCGGCTGCTGCGGGATATAGGCCAGTCCCAAAGAAATCCGCTCATGGATAGGCACACCCAGTATACTCTGGCCATCTACCAGAATATCACCGGCATTGGGTTTGAGAAAACCATACACCGCCTTCAGAGTCGTGGATTTACCTACACCATTGGCTCCCAAAATGGTGGTAATTTTGCCCCTTTCCACGCCGATATTCAAATCCTGCAGGATGTTCAGGTCTCTGTAATACCCCACATACAGGTCTTTCATTTGCAGGACAATGTCACGCTCACTCATCATCGTCCTCCTCGTCGTCGTAACTGTCATCGTCTTCATCGACGCCCAGATAGGCTTCAATGACGGTCGGATCATTTTTGACAATCTCTGGGTCGCCATCGGCAATCAAATCGCCATAATTCAAAACCAGTAAGCGTTTACTCAACGTAAAAATGGTGTCCATATCATGGCTGATGATGATAACAGCTTTACCGTCTTCGTTAACTTTGTAGATATATTTATAGATGATCTCCATCAATTTGGGATGGACGCCGGCAAAGGGTTCGTCCAGGATGATGATGTCCGGGTCGAGCATGAGCAGGCGCCCCAGTTCTAACAATTTTTGCTGGCCGCCGGAAAGGGCACGGCCGTATTCATTGCGCAAATGGTCTATTGTCAGAAACTCCAGGACATCCATCGCCTTGCCTTCAAAATCCCGCTGCCGGGCGGCCGGATGCAGGGCCAGAGCCGGTACGTACAAATTTTCCAGCACCGTCATGCGCCGGAAAGCCCGCGTCACCTGAAAGGTGCGCCCCAACCCGGCTTTGGCGACTTCATAGGGGGGCATGGCATCAATACGACGGCCGTTCAAATACACCGTACCGCTCGTGGGATTCAGCGCCCCATCCAGAATATTTGTTAACGTCGTCTTGCCGGCCCCATTTGGCCCAATCAAACCGATCAATTCCGGCCCATTCACCTCAAACGACACATTATGCAATACCTGCAAACCACCAAAATTTTTGGTGATGTTATTTACCCGCAGCTCAGTCATCAATCACTCCCCTCCGTAGGGGCCGCCTGCCGCTTAGCCACCGTCTCTTCAGCCACGCCCGCCCGGTTAAACCAGTCCAGAATAGGAGCAATAAGACCATTGCGCCGGAAGCGCAGGGTCAGCATCAGCACCGCGCCAAAGAACACCAGCCGCCACAACGTCATATCCACCCGCACCGGGCCAATGTCAAAACTATTCCGCAGCAGTTCCAGCATAAACAGGATGATGATCGCTCCAATTGCCGAAGCCACAATACTTTCCAGACCGCCAATCACAGCCATAGCAATCACCAGACTCATCTGCAAAATAAGCAGGATATTGGGCGTAATGATGCCGATATAATGACCAAAAATAGCCCCGGCCGCCGCGGCCATCATCGCCGTAATGGTGAAAACCATCACCTTGTAGCGCACTACATTCACACCCAACGCCGCCGCTGCCTCCTCATCTTCCCGCAAAGCGCGAATAAACAAGCCAAAACGAGTGCCGGTGAGGCGCAGCATAATGGCCATACACAGTAAAAACAGGAACAACATCGCATAATAAGGCATTAACTTATCGGTAGAACTGTAGGTGTTACCAAACAGGGTAAGCCCGCGGGGGAAAAGCGGCAGTAATTCCAGACCAGCCTGCCCCTGGGTAATCGCAATTTCCGCGCTGATGGCTGCCCGCAAAATCTCGGCAAACCCAATGGTGAAGAGGGCCAGATATGTACTGCGCAAACGCAGCACCAGGTAGCCTACCAACAGACCAAAGATACCGCCCATTAAAACACCGCCAAGCACGCCCCACCAGATGGAAGGCTGGCTGATGATGGTGCCGACCGGCAAACTTTCTTTAGCTATCTCCAGACAATCTTTGGCCGAAGAAGTCACGCCCACGGGGTTCAAAATGACCAGCCAACGGCCGCCGATTTGATATTCAGTGCAAAGGTTCGTGGGAGCGCTGAGGATGCGAATATAATTGCCATACAGAGCGGCCGTATACGCCCCAATCGCCATAAAAGCCATGTGGGCAAAAGAGAACTGCCCGGCGTATCCGGCCAACAGTGACCAACTGGAAGCCAGGATGGCAAAGAAGAAAGCCGTGATCCATAAGTGCATGATGAAGTCGTAATCGGCACGGCCGTAAATAAACGGAAAAATGAACAGCAGAACAACTGCCAGAATGCCAGCAATGCGGGGAATCCATTGTCGGTTCATAGTTCTTTCCCAAACAAGCCGGTCGGTTTCAACAAAAGAATCAGAGTCAGCACAATCATGCCATAAGCCGGAATATATGAAGCCGCCCGTGTCGGGTCTGGAATACAACCCGTCCCCGCCGCTTCAAACAAGCCCACCATCAAGCCGCCAATAAACGCGCCCGGCAGCGACCCCATCCCCCCCAAAACAATAATCACAAACGACCGGGACGAAGCAATCGTCCCCACCTGGGGCAGCCAGGAAAACACCTGCACCAGCATCGCCCCCGACAAACCGGCCAGCATACTACCCAAAGCAAACGCCAGCGTATTCATCCCCTCCGTGTTAATTCCGGCTACGGCCGCCGCCTGCTTATCCTCACTCACGGCCCGCAGCGCCTTCCCTGTCCAGGTGCGATATAAAAACAGCAGCAGCACAACCAACATGAGAACCGCCACCACGGCCGCCGTAAGACGGGGGTTGGGAATAGAAACGGCATCAAAAAAAGTAATACTCCCTTTCGATGTCTGAAATAAAGCATTTTCCACAATGGGAAAATCAAAATAACGGGTAGCTTTGACCGGATTGGCCCCTACCGTCGCCTGCACAAAGTATTGCAGGAAAAAGGCCAGACCAAAGGTAATAAGAATGGCATACTCACCAGGCCGCTCTACCTCGCCAGTGTGCATTGGCTGCAAAAACAGCCGTTCAAAAACATAGCCAATAAGGAAGGTGCCCACACACGCCGCCAAAATTGCCAAAAGGGGATTGACCCCGGGAAACCAGCGGGCAGTCATAAAATAGGCAATCATACCCCCTACCATATAAAACTCCCCGTGGGCAAAACTGACAATACCCAAAATCGAAAAAATCAGGGTGATGCCTAAAGCCATCAAACTATAAATAATGCCAATAATAATGCCATTAACCAGTTGAGATGCTACAAAACTACCACTGGTCACACAAAGATTATTCGGGTCAGCCCGGGCAAACGCCAGAGACAAAATGAATATGACAATAATGCCGGGGAGCAGTACCCACCGGGTTTTATAAGACGGCGTAAACACCCAGAGAATGGCCAGACCAATCGGCCCAAATGCCGCCCCAATGAGCGCCCCCATCAAACCCGTTTGCGACACGTCTTTATCCCGGCGCAAATAGATACGCGGGGTAACAGCCAGACCAATTGCCCCCCAAACAAGTACCCACAGCAAGGTCAAAAAGAAGATCGAACTATACTCCATACCCTCTCCTCAATTATGTGAAACGTGATGCGTGACCGGCAGAAGCCGCATCAGGCATCACGTTTCACATTAAAAGCTACTGACCGCTGATGACAGGGTCAGCCGTCTTGTATATTTCCGGGAAGACAACCGGGGCCTCTGCCGAATCCTGACCCTCTGTCTGGTACTGAACAATCGTAATAGCCGGTTCCGGGAATTGATGCCACCATTTGGCATCTACATCATTATCTCCCGGCGTATTGTTGATGCCGTAGGGGAAGGTAATGGTACCCAAAGTACCCGTATATTCGATATTTTCCAGAGCATCAATGATGGCTTGCGAATCCAGGCTGCCGGCTTCTTCGATAGCCTGAGCAATAATCATGATGGAATCATACGCTTCCAGAGCATAAGATTCTGCCGCGCTTTTTCCTGTACGCTCTTTGTACTTCGCCACAAATGCGGTAGCGACATCGTTGTACAACGACTCAGGCAAGCCTACACGGCGCATGAGACAATAGTTGCCATCGGGCACGTTTTGCCAGAATGCGTTGCTTTCCAAAGAGACCTGATTACACATCATGGGAATGTCTTGCGGGCCAATACCGGCATCAGCCGCCTGCTGTTGGAAGTTATAGGCCGCTTCGCCTGTGGCCAGGACCACAATCATATCCGGCGCTTCTGCTTTCACACGCTCGACGATACCGGCAAAGTCCTGTGTGCCGATGTCTACGCCAAAAGTGACTGCTTCAATGCCCTGTTCAGCCAGACCGTTGGTGGTATCTTCAGCGGCCGGGATGCCATAGTCAGTGTTTTCGGTGACAATGACAACTTTGCTGATGCCGGGTATGCTGGTGATAAACTTCACGTCAACGGCCGATACCTCAGAACTCAAGGGGGCGATGCGGAAGATTTCCGGCAGCTCACTGCTGGTAATGGTGTCGTTCCAGGTTTCGGCGAAGACGACGGGCGTACCGTTGTCATGGGCTACTTCTTTGGCCGCAACACCGACGGAACTGTGATAACCGCCGCCGATAGCCACGACGTTGTCCTGGTTGATCAGTTTCTCCATCACGGCCGTACCCCGTTCCGGCAGACCTTCTGTATCCACAATCACCAGTTCCACTTCACAGCCACCAATGCCGCCGGCTGCATTCAGTTCTTCCACAGCAATAATCATGGCGTCACGCATCGCTTCGCCGCCAACCACAGCGCCGGGCGCAGACAGCGGGGCCAAACCACCAATCTTGATGGGGCCGTCACATTCCAGAGCGACCATTTCTTCCCCGCTGGCCGGGACCGTTCGCGCATCACTGGAAATTTCTACTTCCTCGCCGCCAATAATGATATTGTTCGTTTTGTAGGTGTCAGGGAAGACAACGGGCGCGACGGTTGAATCCTGGCCCTCTTCCTGATACTGCACAATGGTGATGGCCGGGTCGGGGAATTGATGCCACCATTTATCTTCGACGCCATTATCGCCGGGCGTGTTACCCTGGCCATAGGGGAAGGTGATGGTGCCCAACGTACCTTCATGGGTAATACCTTCCAGGGCAGCAATAATCGCTTCAGGATCGGTGGATCCGGCTTCTTCAATGGCCTGGGCAATAATCTTGATGGAGTCGTATGCTTCCAGAGCATAGGATTCGGCCGCTTCTTTACCGGTCCGCTCGGTGTATTTAGCCACAAATGACTCGGCTATGTCATTGTACAACTCGGTGGGCAGCCCCACGCGGCGCACAAAGCAGTAATTGCCGTCCGGTACGTTCTGCCAGAAGGCGTTGCTTTCCAGAGAGACCTGGTTGCACAGCATGGGCACGTCCTGCGGGCCGATGCCGGCATCGGCCGCCTGCTGCTGGAAGTTATAGGCCGCTTCGCCCGTCGCCAGTACCATGATCATGTCCGGGTCTTCCGCTTTCACCCGCTCTACAATGCCGGCAAAATCCTGTGTGCCGATGTCCACGCCAAAGGTGACCGCTTCAATACCCATCTCCGCCAGACCGTTGGTGGTGTCTTCCGCCGCCGGAATGCCGTAGTCGGTATTTTCGGTGACGATGACTACTTTCTCGATGCCCGGCAGGCTGCCGACAAACTTCACGTCTACGGCCGATACCTCCGAACTCAAGGGCGCAATACGGAAGATTTCCGGGTATTGGCTGCTGGTGATCGTATCGTTCCACGTCTCGGCAAAGACGACAGGCGTGCCGTTGTCACGGGCCACTTCCTTAGCCGCCACGCCGACGGAACTGTGATAACCACCGCCAATAGCCACGACGTTATCCTGGTTGATCAGTTTCTCCATCACGGCCGTACCCCGTTCCGGCAG
>JAJRTP010000151.1 GCA_024278255.1 Chloroflexota bacterium
ATTCACGTCCTGGGCAATAGCCTCAAAATCAATCTTGTGCCGCAAAGCAATGCCGGGAAAGTTGTATTCCTCCAGCCACTCTGCCACGTAGTCCAGTCCCACCTGATCGATCAAGATGTTTGTCGCCGTGTTGTCGCTAACACTCATCATCAAAAAGGCCCAATCACGAACAGGCATGGTCAGGCCGGGCGTGAGGAACTGGGTGACGCCGCTGCCGCCAATAATATCCGCCCGGCGCAACATGAGGGGATCGTCCAGGCTGTATTCGCCGTCGGTTACTTGCTGCATGAGGGCGGCCAGAAGGGGCAGTTTGACGGTGCTGGCCGCAGGGAAGGTGTCGTCGGCGTTGTAAGCAAATTCTTCGCCGGTTTGCAGATTGTGGGTGATGAGACCGATACGGCCGTTAAATGTGGCAGTTAACTCTGCAAACGAATCCATCACTTACGGGGGTACAATCGGGAAGCAAACGCATAGAGTTGTTTATAAGAAACCGGCTTGTTTAACACCAAGTCTGCACCTGTATCCAAAAAACTGGTACGAGTACCGTCAGCACTAACCACAAAAACCCGCGTATTCACCAATCTCTCGTCTGAACGAATAGACGCCAAAATTTGTTCCCCCGATACGTGGGGCAAATGCAAGTCCAGCAGCACCAGATCAGGCACAATTTCTTGCAGCCTGTTCATAGCAGTCTGCCCATCTTTGGCAATCTCAGTTTCGTAAGCAGCATCTTGTAACACTTCGTAAAAAAAAGTAGCCAACATTGGGTGATCTTCAATCACCAAAGCAATAGCTTTATTTTCGTCCATAATAATTCTTGTCTCGTTTTCTATCATGTTCTCATTATACCAGACAGGTTTCCAGAGAGTCACCTGGCCAATTTATTTTTTCTCTATTAAATTTTTGATCTTTACCAACAAACGGGGAAAATCCACCGGCTTGGTTTCATAATCATCACAGCCGGCAGCTAATCCTTCCTGGCGGTCGCCAACGAGAGCGTGAGCTGTCAGGGCAATAATAGGAATGTGGGATGTCATCAAGTCTGCTTTCAGTTGTTTGGTGGCTTCCCAACCGTCCAAAACCGGCATACGCAAATCCATCAATATAATATCCGGCATTTCTTGCGGGGCAATCTCGACTGCTTCCTGCCCGTTATTCGCCAGTAACACTTTATAATTTCTCATCCGCAGCCGTTCAGCCAATATCTCTTGTAACATAGCATCATCTTCAACAAGTAAAATTTCTGTCATGTCCTACTCCAACCACAAATTATTAATTTCTGTTTTCAAGGCAATCTCGGCTTGTTCGTTTTGTACAGGTAAACGAACTGTAAACATTGATCCTTCACCCACTGCACTTTCTGCTGTTAGATTACCCTCCAGCATCCGGCACAAACGCCAACTAATGGCCAAGCCCAAACCTGTACCACCATATTTTCGGGTAAGCGAGGAATCTCCCTGGGAAAAAGGCTGGAAGAGAGAATCTACTTGCTCCGGCGTCATACCGATACCCGTATCCGTTATCTGGAAAATAATCTGGTTGTTTTCTGTCGTGTCTGAGGTGCGCCTATCACAAAATATCTGCAATGAAACTTGACCGCTTTCTGTAAATTTGGCCGAATTACCTAAGATATTTAGTAACACTTGCCGGACGCGAACCGGGTCTGATACGATCCGGTTCACTTCGGCGGAAATATCTACTTGCAATTGATTATCATTCTTTACCATTAACGGCCGTATCGTTTCCACAACGCTGTCAATAAGATGACGCACATCAAACTCTTCAAATTGCAACGTCATTTTCCCTGCTTCTATCTTGGAAAGATCGAGAACGTCGTTAATAATAGTCAACAAATGGTTAGCAGAAAATTCGATATGGCTAACACGATTTATCACCTTCTCCACAGATTGCGTGGCGGATTGCTCTCGAATCATCTCGCTGTACCCGATAATAGCAGCTAACGGGGTGCGTAATTCATGGCTCATATTAGCTAAAAAGACACTTTTTGCCCGGTTAGCCTGATCAGCGATATTTTTAGCTTCCTGCAGCATTCGTTCCGTAGCTTTGCGATCACTAATATCACTAATTACAACCTGAACAGAAGGTTGTCCCCGATATTGGATTCTGTTTGAAGTTTGCTCCAGCCAAAGCAAGTTTTCAAATTTGTCCACAAAGCGATAATCTACATTTACAGTGCCTTGTTCTGCCAGATATTGGCTGGATACGGCATCAGAAACAATGTCCCGATCATCCGGGTGAACACGCTCCAGCAATTCATTTACAGACAATGATTTAAATTCATCAGACGCATAACCGCAAATATCAGTCAGAGCGGGATTGGTGAAGACGATACGGCCGTTTTGCAAAATAGCCAGACCTTGAGGCAACTGTTCAACCAAAGTAGCAAAAGCTCCCGCCACATTCTTCCGTTCCGTAATATCCCTCAAGGTAACAATACGCCCTAAAAAACGGCCTGTACGGCTGGTCAAAGGAGTAATACGTAACGCATACCAAACAGTGGCCTCGTCACGAGATACAGCAATTTCTTCATGCAACTCTGTTACATCCCGAAACCTCTCAACCAAATCGGGCCAGACAGACATTATTTGAGCGGCAGGTTTCCCCACCACGTCTTTAGCCTGACAATCCAACAGTTGTTCTGCTGCCGGATTTATATCAATAATTTGGTTTTCCTTATTAAGGACAAGGAGACCATCCTGCATATTTTCAATCACCCTGTCACGAGCCACAGGTGTAATCTTAATAAAATGAAACTTGATGATACTCCAACTTATCAGAATAGCGGAGAGGAGAAACCCAAACGGCGTTGGGTCCATATATTGAGGAAAGGGGCCAAAAAGATAAATCATATTGGCAATCCAGGGAATGACCGCCGCTATAAGCAAAATACCAATTTGTTTACGGTACAGCGACGAAGCCCGGAAAAAAGCTACCACCAGGAAAATAGTGCCTAACAACAACAAGCTGTAAGAGTAAGCTGTATGCACCCAAAATGCCGCCCCACGCCCTATTTCCCAGGTAGACGTAAGCTCAGTCGGTTGAAAAGATTCTATGATACGAAACAAATTGTGCGTTTCATTTGTCCAGATCAATAATGTGATAATAACCGGTTCCAGGAATAACAAAGCGACACCGTAGCGAGTCAGCCATTTAGTCCGCCCTGTGTATTCCAGGGTAAATATGAACCAGGCTACAGGTAGAATAACAATACCAATATACTGGACATCTGCCCAAAAAACCCGTTCAGCTAAATCAGTTCGGGTCAACTCTACAATGTAGCCAAACAACCATATAGCCACACTGAAAAGCAAAAGGATGACCGGCAATACAGTTCGACTCTCATCTCGCCGCTGCCATAAATAAACCATCAATATGACAGATATGATACCTGCCAGGAATAATGTCGTGAGGTAAAACAAAAAAGTCCACATTAGTTTATTACCATACTCTCTTCGGCAGGGACAAGTTCACGAATGCGCTGGTTGGGCAAACGCACTGTTGCCATGGTCCCTTCGCCTACTTGACTTTGCAAAGTAAGCGTTCCTTCCATCAAATGACAAAGACGCTGGCTAATAGCCAACCCCAAGCCTGTACCCCCATAATCACGAGTAGTGGTTGGTTGCGCCTGAACAAAAGGTTGAAACAGGTTTTCTATTTCTTCCGGTGAAATGCCTATACCAGTATCTGTCACTTGAAATACAACGTATTCACCACTATCAGAAGACATTTCCCGGTAAACGCTCAAAGACACGCACCCATTCTGCGTAAATTTGGCAGCATTACTGAGTAAATTAATTAATATCTGTCCCAATTTGGTTACGTCTGCATAAATATTCCCTATATCCGGGGGGCAATTGAGGGAAAATTCATTACCATTTTTTTGCAGAAGCGGCTCTACAGTAGCGGTAACAGACTCAAGAAAAGTATAGACATCAATTGCTTCTAGATAGAGGCTGATGTGACCCGCTTCAATCTTGGAATAATCCAGAACATTACTCACAATTGACAGAAGGTGTTTGGCTGCCCAGCCGGTTTTGCGCAACCAGGCTACCAATTGTTCATCATCTTTCCCCTGCTCGGCCAACCACTCTTCAATTAATTCACTGTAACCGATAATCGTGGAGAGAGGCGTGCGCAGCTCATGCGTCATGTTGGCTAAAAAGACACTCTTGGCTTTATTGGCTGCTTCCGCCTGTTCTTTAGCCTGCGACAAATCTGCTATAAGACGCTGCTGGGTATCATACAACTGGGCATTACGCAAAACCAAAGCCATCTGATCGGCGGCCGCTTGTATCAAGGTAAATTCTTCCTGGCTGAAATGATTTGGGGTCCCGTGAGTCAGTGTCATAATACCCAAGAGATACGTTTCGCTCATAATAGGTACACTTAATACACAACGGGCCGTATATGGTTGATTTGGCAAGATAAGCCAGCGATCATCCTGCTCCGTGTCGGGAATGAGAACAGCCTGCCGGTTAACCCGGATCCAGCCTGCCAAACCTTTTTCCAGAACTTCGTCTTCTACTTCATTCCGTCTCTGTATGCTCATTCCTTTCTGGCTCAGCCAACTGTCTCGCACCCGGCCTGATTCGTCCAGCAACAGCAGGCTGCCTGCTTCTGCACCGGTGTAGCGACGGGCCGTTTTGACAGATTCTTCCAATGCATCTTTGAGATCAATCGATTCCAACGCGGAATGCAGCATACTCAATAAATTTTGAAATACGTCTTTTTGGCGAGCCAGAGAAATTTCTGCTAATTTGCGGTCGGTAATATCCCGCATAACAAACAGGCGGCCTATCAGTTCCTGCCGGTAAGAATGCAAAGGGGAAATGCGTAAATCTATGTAGAATGGCACATCGTTGAAACAAAGGTCAACTTCCGTTTGTATATCTGTTTCTTGCTCATATTTTAGCAAGGGGGCAAATTGACCCACAAACAGATCGTGAGCTATACGACCAACGGCCGTTTCCTTTACACAACCTAACATATCAGCCGCCGCCGCATTTATATCAATGATTTGCCCGCGCTTGTTCAAAACCAGCACCTTGTCAATCATGCCTTCCAGGATTTTATTGCGGGCAATAGGCGTAATATCCAGCAGTTGCAAGCGACGTAATCCCCAGGCCATAACGAAAACAGCCAAAGCAAAACCAAACGGTGTTAAATCAAGTCCCGGAAACGGGTTGACTCCGGTCACATAAAGCACATTACCCATCCAGGGGATAAAGGCAGCCAGGATCAATATCCGCATTTGTCGTTGATACGCCGGCGGAACTCGCCTGGATTCATCAATCAGCAGCCACGCGCTGATGAGCAAAAGGACGTAAGAATAGCCCACGATGATCCAGAAAAACGGCCCGTAGGAAAATGTCAGGGTGGGGATTGAGTTGATGGTCACCAGGGAAATTTCTGCCCAGGTCAAACCTGTGCGCGGCTCCAGCCAGGTGACAATAATGGTCAGAACGGGAATGACAAATAACGGGGCAAGCAATGACGGCCGTACCCGCCATTTCCGCGTATATTGGATGTTGAAAACCAGATAAAACGCAGCTACCGTAGAAATACCCAGATATTGCACCTTGGCCCAAAACAGTTTGGCGGCCACATCACTGCTGATGATTTCCAAAGCGTAGCCGAAGCACCAAATAGCCGCCGCAAAAGCAAACAAGGCAAAGGCGATTGTGCCCGTTTTAGGGCGCTGCCGCCAAGCATAATAGCCTATAACAGCACTTATAACTGCGGCAGTAAATAGAGGAAGGGTGTAAAACCAATACATTATTATGCCGAGGTCGCGTCAGAGAGTCTGGGCATGTTGCCCAGTTTTCTTTTCGTCAGGGAATTGGGAAGTAGACGGCCGTCCCGACACCAGGGGTATCGTAAAGAAAAAAGTCGTCCCTTGCCCCAGCTCACTTTCCAGCCAAATATGACCGCCATGTTTTTCCACAATCTGTTTTGTAATATAAAGACCCAACCCTACACCTTTTTCCGCCGTAACCAATTCACTTTCTGCCCGATAAAATTGGTTAAATATTTTTTCCCGATCCCTCTTGGCAATACCAATACCATCATCCGCCACAGAAATCTCCGCATAAGCTCCTTTTTTGTTTCTTTTTTTCCAGGCCTTAATAGTAATAGTGCCTCCAGACGGCGTATATTTATGGGCGTTACTGACCAGATTTGTCATTATCTGGGCCAATCGCCTGGAATCAGCCCAGATAGAGGGTAAGGCCGGGCCAAAATCAACCGACACAGTCTGGCCTTTCTCAGCCATCTTTTCAGTGAATGAAGAGAGCACCTCTTTAACAACCTGCCGCAGAGAAACGGCCGTACAATTCAATTCCCATTGCCCGGTTTCAATGCGCGCAATATCTGTCAATTCAGCAATCAAACCATCCATCCGATTGATTGTCTGAACAATAGTCTGCGCATATTCATGACGTTTCGTCAGCAAGGCATCCTCAGCCATAGCATCCATCAAACCGGCATATATCATCAAGGAACTCAACGGTGACTTCAACTCATGCACAACGTATGCCATAAAATTACTCTTTGCCAGGTTTGCCTCTCTCGCTTTGGCATGAAGCCGGGCATTGTTCACCGCAATCGCCGCATGACTACTCAAACGAGAAAGAAAATTCAGGTAACTATCAGTAAAATAATGTTGGCTATCCAAAATAAGATAACCGAGAACTTCCCCTTTACAACGGATAGGCACATAAACGCGATGTACCGCATCCGAAAATAGGGTTGTTTCTGGAGCCAGGCGGATTGATTGCAGGTATTGTTTCTCCTGAATAAAATTCAGATAATGCCTGTAAGATGAAAAGCTGTCCCTCGTTGACTCCTCCAGGCCAAACTGAGCCCACGTTTCAAACTCGAATTGGCTGAATTCACCAACCACACCAGCAACGGCTTGCGTTTGCTGCCCAGCCCAATCCAATACAACCTGAGCCACCTCCTTCAATTCCAGGGTGGAATTCAATTGAAGGTCAATTTGTTGCAGCACTCTTAATTCTTCCAGATAAGCGCGTTCCTGATCCTGCAATCGCCTTTTTTCCAGAGAAGCATTGATACGCGCCCAAAACAAAGCGCTGTTAAATGGCTTAAAAAGATAATCCTCCGCCCCCAGCTTGACGCATTTAACAATACTCTCTATTTCATGTAAGGCGGACATCACCACCACGTGTATACGGCGTAATTCCGCATCCGCTTTCATGCGAGCCAAAACCTCATAGCCATCCATACCGGGCATCATAATGTCCAGCAAAACAAGATGAACCGTCTCTGCTCGCATAATATCTAATGCCTGACGGCCGTTAGCCGCCAAAAGCACCCGAAATCCCCGATGTTCCAGCCGATCATTTAACAAATCACGCACGGTCACATTATCATCTACTACCAAAATAGTATGCTGGTCAGTCTGCATCTCGTTAACCTGTATTATTTGAAAATCCTTTCGTAACCAAAAGTCTGAAAACGACAGAAATGCGGCTAATGCCTGTAAACAAGCCGGTTATTTATCCCCCTTCCCACCAGAGAAGTTTACATAGCAACGTCAATTTTACTATAAAGAAAGAGTAAATATTGATAGCGAATAGGTCACGGAAGGGGAAAAGAACACCTGCTCAGAGGCAATCCACGAAGAACTTCCTAAAATAGGGAAACAGAAAAGGTCAAAGCCAGCAGCGAATTACGCCAAAACCAAATGCCGCAGCCGCGCCTTTTCCACCCGGTCCCGCAGCACTTCCACGCCGATGCCAGGGCCGGTAGGCACCGCCATCGTACTGTCCGCCGTGTTGAGGACAAAGGGCGGTTCGGCGATATCTTCGTGATAGTAGCGATCAGTGGCCGAAATGTCACCGGGGAGCTGGAAATTGGGCAGGCTGGCCAGATGCACGTTGGCCGCCCGGCCGATCCCCGTCTCCAACATGCCACCACACCAGAGAGGAATCCCGGCTGCCTGGGCCATATCGTGGATGGTTAACGCATTGGAAAAGCCGCCTACCCGCCCCACTTTCATATTGATGATGCGCCCTGCCTGCAAATCAATCATCGCCTGGGCGTCGGCTACGCCGTGGATACTTTCATCCAGGCAGATGGGCGTTTCCATTTGGGCTTGCAGCCGGGCGTGGTTGGCAATGTCGTCATAGCCCAACGGCTGCTCTATCATCAACAGGTTGAACGGGTCTAACTGCCGGAGGAGCGGCGCGTCGTCCAGGATAAAGGCGGAGTTGGCGTCGGCCATGAGGCGAATGTGCGGGTGACGTTCCCGCACCTGGCCGATGGGTTCCAGCAGCCAGCCGGGTTCAATTTTCATTTTGATACGGCCGTATCCCGCCGCCACAAAACCATCCACCCGATCCAGCAGCCCTTCCAACGTAGGCTGAATACCAATACTCACCCCCACTTCCACCCGGTCCCGCACCCCGCCCAACAAAGCCGACAAAGGCACGCCCTGAGCCTTCGCCAGCAAATCCCAGGTCGCATTTTCCAGGGAGGCTTTAGCCATCGGATGGCCGCGCACGTGCTTGTAAAGAGGAGCAATATCTGCCGGTTCTCCAATTTCCTGCCCCAGCAGCGCCGGAACCAGAAAATCGCTCAAAATATGCCAGGCTGTTTCCACCGTTTCGGCTGAATAGAGCGGCGCATAATTGGCCACACATTCTCCCCAGCCGGTTACGCCTTCGCCATGAACCTCAACCAGAATACACGGCCGTTCCCGTTCAATGCCAAAACTGGTGCGGAAAGGGTGAACCAGCGGCAGTTCAATCAAATGTAATTCAACAGAGTCAATTTTCATAAGCCACATCCTGTAAGCAAAAATTTTTCCGCAATATTACCACCATTTTCCATTCTTCCCTCTTTTTATTTGAAGGAAGCCAGGAATGTTATAGAATTGCCCTGTACAAGAATTTGCGGTGCATACTTTGACAATGTTAGATTTAAGGGCTGAGAGCTTTTCTCAGCCGAGATTTACGAGAACGAGTTCGATTATCAAGATGTTTGAGTATCTTCTCAATAAACAGGGGAGGTGAAATTATCCAGACTCCCCTGTCGGTAACGGGTAAAAAGCTGGCGCTTGTTGTTGGACGA
>JAJRTP010000152.1 GCA_024278255.1 Chloroflexota bacterium
GCTGTCAGATGAACAAAAAGCGGAAAATCAGGCAATGAGTAAAATCAGGATATTTGTGGAGAATGCGATCTGTGATATGAAACGATATAACATCCTTGTCCATCGGTTTCGTAATCACAAAAAAGGCTTTGATGACGAAGTGATTGGCATTGCCGCTGGTCTTTGGAATTTCAATCTCAATTATTAAGGAACAACTCTGATGATTAAAGCATCTTCTGCCTCCTGGTTGACAATGATTGCTGCAGCTTCCCGGAATTGGGTTTTATGGGGTGCGGTGTAATAATCACCACCGACAACCTGCCACAACAGCACGCCGGTTAAAAGGGAGGCAGCGCCAATTTGCCCCCATTTTGGGGGTATTTGAGTTAGACCTCGGGCTGCCAGGAGCAGGGCTGCCGGTAAGATGATGATCAGGTTGCGGTAAGTGAATATGGGCGTCACCAAAACTGAAAACAAGTATGTCATCCCAAAGGGGATTACCAGCCAAAGTAAAAGAAATAAGGTGGCATTGGGCAGATTTTTGTAGGTCTTTCTTTTTTTTAACCGGCTTATCACTGCGACCAAAATCAAGCCCAGCATTAAATATGCTGGCAGCCACCGCTGGTTAAAGAATTGGTAGAACAAGGCCAGAAAGGTTTCTACAATATTTCCCGGTGGGGTAATCCATAGACCACGATTACTGATCTGAAGTTGAGTAATGATGCCGGGCAGCCAGAGCAAGTAGGCAGCTCCCACTAATCCAAACAGGCGCAAAACCAGCCGCATTTTGTCGCGCCGGTAACGTATTGTCAGGAATACGGCCGTTCCCCCTAGCAGTATCACAAATAAGAGGCCGTAATAGTGGAGGGAGGCCAGGACAATGGCCGCCGGCAGCAGCAGGTAGGGCGTGAGGTGCTGCGGTTTGGCGGAGAATAGGTCAAGTGATAACACGGCCGTGAGCAGCACAAACAGCAGTACCAAAGCATACGACCGGGCTTCCTGACTATAGTAGATAGGAAAATGGAGTACGGCTAGAAGGGCTGCGGCAATGAGTCCCTCCATAGGCCCGTAGAGCTTGTATCCCAACCAGTAAAGCAAGGGGATGGCTAATATCCCGGCCACGGCCGACGGCAGCCGCAAACCCAATTCTCCCTCCGCACCCAGTCGTTGCACCAGATACATAAGCAACTGGTACCCTGGTGGATGAATATCTGGCAGGACGCCCACCCGAATGACCATTGCTGGCCCGGTAAAACTGCTTGCCCACCAGCTATACAGTTCATCTTCCCAGAAAGATTGGTAACTGAGACGATACAGCCGCAGCCCCGCGCCAAGCAAAGTAATAGCGCTTAGCAGAAGGAGAGACGGATTTTTAAGGATTTTATACAGAGGGGTGATGTAGCGGGTGCGGTATTTTTGTTCAGTCAGTTCTTCTGCGCGCATAAGCCCGGCTCACTGTACAAGACTGGGTAGATAATACTCTGTTAGCATACAAGGGGGCGGCATGGCTGTCAAAGGGGGGATACGGCCGTAAAAAAAATAATTGGATAGTGCCGAAAATATTGTTTATGTTGACGCACAACAAACACTCCTTTAGAATAGCGCCACGCTCATGCAGCTTTAATCGTTCACGATAAAGTCTGCATAAATCCGCGAAGTATTCGGCTGAGTCGCTCACGGCACAGTCAGCGGATTTTCAAACAACCCATTTTATCAGGTCATATCCAAAAATAGAGGAGGATAGAGATGAAAAGCAAATTTGTCCCGGAAAATAAAGGCATAATCAGGTGGTTTGTTCTGCTTCTGATCATGCTGGCAGTAGTTTTAGGAACGGCCGCCTGCGGCCAAACCCAAACGGCTGAAGCGCCGGCGGAACCCGCCGCCGAAGAAGAAGCCGCCCCTGCCGAAGAACCTGCTGCCGAAGAACCCGCCGCTGAAGAAGAAGCGGCCATGGAAGATGAGACCATCACCCTGGCCATCGAACATTTCAGCGTCATCGAAGGCACAACCTGGTCTGGCGCGCATGACCGCGCCGGTAAACGGTTGGCCGAGAAATACCCCAACGTCGAATACGTCTTCCGCGAAGAAGTTGGCCCCGACCTGGCCGTGCCCTACGCCGAAGAAATGATCTCCAGCGGGGCGGATATTGTCATTGGCAACGCCGAATTTATGGGCTTGCCCCTGATTGATATTGCTGACAAATACCCGGACGCCTATTTCGGTTCCATTATTGCCAGCGACCTGTCTACCAAAGACAACTTCATCCGTTTGTTCCCGCGGCAATACCAGGCGCTTTATCTGGAAGGGCTTGTTGCCGGCGCGTTGACAGAGACGGGCAACATCGGTATCGTTTCCGCCTTTCCCTCCGTGCAGGTTATCCGGCGGCAGAATGGTTTTATCCTGGGCGTGCAGGATGCGGCCGAATTGCTGGATAAGGACGTTAACATTTACGTCAAATACGTGGGCGATTGGTATCTGCCCACAGAAGAACGGGATATTGCGGAAACGCTGATCAACCAGTACGACGTGGACGTAATCACCCAGCAGACAGATTCCGGCTCGCCGCTGGACGTGGCCACGGAACAGGGCATTTGGTTTATCGGTAAGGATATGGATATTGTCGGTTTTTACGGCTGGTCTGACACCGATACGGTAGCCATTTCTTTCGACACCCGCTGGGAAGTTCTCTACGATCAGATGATTCAGGAGTATATGGCCGGCGATAAAAACCCGGAAACAATTGTGTATTTGGGTATGGACAGCGCCATCACGCTGGCTGACGGCACAGAAGAGGCCACTGTAGACATTATGAATGACGGTAAGGTAGGTGTGGATGCGATCAGCCCGGCGGCGCTGCCGTCCATTCCCCAGGAAATCATCGATCTCGTTGCCCAGCGCCGGGAACAGATGATGAACGGCGAATGGGACCCCTTCACCGAACACGCCTTCGTCAGCAACGGCACGGGTCTGGAACTGGAAGGCACACCCATCCCCGAAGCCGGTACAGAAGTCAAACCGGCCGGCGAAGAGCCTACGGCCGAATGGCTGCTTTCCCAGTTCAACTTTGATCTGGAAGGCGTTACCATTCTGGAATAGTTTGAATAGGATGTATTGATTTTTACCGCGAAGGACGCCAAGAGCGCAGAGAAAGAGAAAAACTTTGCGCCCTTCGCGTCCTTTGTGGTTACATTTTTGAAGGTATCCAGGTGCAAACAAACAAGTATAAACGCGGCGAAACCGTATTGGAAGCCAGGGGGATCACCAAGCGATTTCCCGGCGTCCTGGCCAACGATCACATAGATTTCAGCATCAAAGCGGGGGAGATTCACGCCATCCTGGGGGAAAACGGCGCCGGAAAATCTACCCTGATGAAAATCCTTTTCGGCCAATACCAGCCTGATGAAGGTGAAATTTTCCTCTACGGTGAGAAAGTTGTATTCAAATCCCCATTGGATGCCATTGATCGGGGTATTGGTATGGTGCATCAACACCGCCAACTAATCTCCGCCCATACGGTCTTTGAAAACATCATCCTCGGTCACCCCGGAGCCGGCAAAGTGCCCGACGTGAAACGGGTGACCCAGGAGATCAATGACCTCTGCGACAGATTTGGTTTCCAGGTTGATCTCCAGGCCAAAGTGTGGCAGCTCTCTGAAGGTGAAAAGCAGGCGGTGGAAATCCTGAAAGCGCTCTATCGCGGGGCGGAAATTCTCATCATGGATGAGCCGACTTCGGCGCTGACGCCGGTGGAAACAGAGAAGCTGCTGGATTCTATTCAAGTGATGTCCAATGATAATCTGGCTATCGTGCCGTTTATCACGCATAAACTCCCTATTGTTTTACAGATAAGCGACAAAGTAACCGTTTTGCGCC
>JAJRTP010000153.1 GCA_024278255.1 Chloroflexota bacterium
GCTCGAATTGTTCTTGTTCAGCCATTGTTCTCTCCGTTTTTTCAGTTTTCAGTGAACAGTTTTCAGTTTTCAGTAGACGCTATCTTAAACAAGGCCTTACTGAACACTGAACACTGTTCACCGTACACTGTCTACTGCCAAAACCCGTCCGCCAATCACGCTAAGCATCAACAAACCATCCAGTTGAGCCAGAATCTGCTCATTGCTGAACTGGGTGCCGGTGATGGCTCCCGACGGGCAGGCCGCCACACACGTGCCGCAGCCCTGACACAGCGCCGGGTTGATCTCCGTCACCATCCGGTCTTCGTGGAAGATGATGGCATTGAAGGGACACATCGTGTTGCAGATGCGGCAGCCGGAACATTTTTCCTCGATAACACTGGCGCGTACCGGTTCCAGGGACAGTTCCTTTTGCTGAATATGCCCCAGCACGCGGGCCGAAGCCGCCGCTCCCTGCACCACGCTGGCCGGAATATCCTTTGGCCCCTGGGCGCAGCCAGCGATGAAGATACCTTCTGTCATCGTGGCCACCGGGTCCAGTTTGGGATGTTTTTCCGTAAAGAAGCCATTGGTGCTGCACGAGATGCCGAACTGTTGGCCCACCTCTTTAGCGTCGTGGCGCGGCTCTAATCCGGCCGACAAAATGACCATATCTACCGGAATGCGGCGCTGCTTGCCGATAAACGTATCTTCAGCCTGGACGATGATCTTGCCTTCTTCGCCGGGCAGACGGGCAGCGTCGGTTACTTCAGCCACACGCCCCCGGATGAAGTGGACACCTTCGCTCAGGACTTTCTGGTAGAACTCGTCGTAATCTTTGAAGGCGGTGCGCATGTCAATGTAAAAGTTGTACACTTCCGCTCCGGTGCGTTCTTTGACCAGATGGGCAAATTTCAGACCTTGCATACAGCAGATGACCGAACAGTAGTTGTTATAGTTGCGGTCGCGGCTGCCGACGCAGTGGATGACGGCTACCGATTCGGGTTTGGTGACGCCATCCCGCAGGACAACGGCCCCGTTGGTCGGCCCGGAGGCGTTGCACATGCGCTCAAATTCCAGGCTGGTGAAGACGTTGGCCAGACGGCCGTACCCATACTGCGGAATCCGGCGCGAGTCAAACAAATCGTATCCTGTCGCCAGAATAATGTTGCCCACCTCCACCTGGAGCAGCTCATCTTCCTGCTCAAAATCAATCGAGTTTGGCTGCGTCGGGCAGAAAATCTGGCACGCCTTACATTTGCCCCGCTGGAAGTACGTGCAATTTTCCGTGTCAATCACCGGATATTTGGGCACGGCTTGGGGGAATGGCCGGTAAATCGCCTTGCGATAACCCAGCCCGGCCTCAAACACGTCGTCAATGACCGTTTTGGGGCACTTTTCAATGCAGATGCCGCAGCCGGTACAGACATCCTCATCCACATACCGCGCCTTTTTGCGAATAGTGACGGTGAAATTGCCCACGTACCCGTCCACCCGCTCCACCTCGCTGTAAGACAGCAGGTGAATGTTGGGATGGGAGCCAACCGTGACCATCTTTGGTGTCAGGATGCAAGCCGCACAGTCCAGTGTGGGGAAGGTTTTGTCAAATTGGGCCATATGCCCGCCAACGGAAGGTTCCCGTTCCACCAGGTAGACGGGGAAGCCGCTGTCGGCAATTTCGATGGCCGCCTGGATACCGGCAATTCCCGCCCCGACGACGAGAGTAGCTTCGTTGATGGGGACGTGCAGCGGTTCTAGGGGTTCTTGCTGGACAACGCGCTCCACGCCGCCAGCCACCAATGCTTTGGCTTTTTGCGTCGCCAGTTCCTTATCCGTCGTTACCCAGGAGACCTGTTCGCGCACGGAGACCATTTCGCAGAGGTAGGGGTTCAGTCCGGCTCTGTCGCAGGCGGTGCGGAAGGTTTTTTCATGCAAGTGGGGGGAGCAAGCAGCCACGACGACGCGGTTGATCCCTTTTTCCTTGATGTCATCCTGGATTAGTTCCTGGCCCAGGCTGGAACACATAAATTTGTAGTCGCGGGCAATGGTTACGCCGTCTGCGCCTAATGTTTCTTTGGCCCACTCGGCCACTTCTTCCACGTCCACGACGGATGAAATGTTGGTGCCGCAGTGACAGACGTATACGCCAATTCGTTCTTCAGTCATGGCTCAATCCTCCTCCGGCATCACGGGCATGGGTAAGGCTTCTTTAGACGGCCGTTTCCGTTTCGGCTTCTTGGGTGGTTCCACATCAATCTTAGCCAGCATGGGCGTGGCGTCTATAAACTCTTTGCCAAAACCCAACTCGTCGGCTGATAGACCTAAAGCCAGCCCGATTAACTGCGTAAAATACAAAATGGGGATGTTGTAATCCGTGCCGTAGGCCTTGTTTACGTTGTTCTGGTAAGCGTCCAGGTTCAACTGGCACATGGGGCAAATGGTGGCGATCACGTCCGCGTCATAATCCGCCGCATTTTTCAGCAGGCGGTGGATCATGTCCAGAGAAATTTCCTCGCTGATTTGCGTCATGTGGCCGCCGCAGCA
>JAJRTP010000154.1 GCA_024278255.1 Chloroflexota bacterium
CCGCCTGGTACTGCTGGTACTGGGTGTGGTGGGCATCATTTTTGGCGGCCTTTCGGCCATCGGCACGCACAACGTCAAGCGGATGCTGGCTTACTCCACGCTGGCGCAGGTCGGTTTTATTCTGGTGGGGATTGGCTGGGGCACGGTATTGTCCACCACGGCGGCTATCGTTTTTGCCTTCAACCACAGTCTGATCAAAGCGGCGATGTTGATGCTGGCCGGCTATGTTGCCAGCCGCGCTTCGATCAAATCGGCCGCGTTTGCCGTGGTGACGGGCGTGGGGCGCAAACTGCCGGCGGCCGGGCTGCTCTTTTTTCTGGGAGGGCTGGCGTTGGCCGGTATCCCACCCACCAGCGGGTTTGTGAGCAAGATGCTTTTGTTTAACAGCGGCGTGAGAAGGGCTGATTATGTGGCACTGCTGACCATTGGTGCGGCCAGTATTTTCACGTTGGTCTACACTATCCGCGCCTTCCAGCGCATCTGGTGGCAAGAACCGGCGGCAGGTATTTACACAAAATCGACAGGCGACCAACTGCTGGCCCCGGCTTTGCTCATTACGTTAATTCTGGCGCTGGGTGTGTGGGCCAGCCCGCTGGTGCAGGTGGCGCAGGACACGAGTTTGTGGCTGGTAAATCCGATGGGGTATATTACGGCCGTATTGGGAAGATAGATGGTTAGTTTGCGTTCAATTTTATTACTGACGCTGGTTTACCTGGCTTTGACGGCTAATTTGCAGCCGTTGAATATTTTAACGGGTATTCTGCTGGCGGTAGGGATTACGGCCGTGCTGCCTCATCCCCGGCAAAAACTGCGGTGGCGCCGTCTGCCCGGCATGGTTCTGGCTTCCCTTCGCTACGCCTTCATCCTGCTGTACGATTTACTGGCCAGCGGCATTCAGGTGGCCCGCATTGTCCTCAGCCCGAAGATGCCCCTCCGGCCCGGTATCATTGCCATCCCTTCCGGCTGCACAAATGAAACGGCCGTGGCCCTCAGCGCCCACGCCATCACCCTGACGCCGGGCGAGATGGTGGTAGAGATTGATGACGCCGGCGTCATGTACACCCACATGCTGGACGTGGCTGACGCCGAACAAGATATTCTGGCCGCCCAGAAAATGCGCCGGGAATTATTGCAAAAGATATTGTAAGCCTATGGCAACCATTCTGATAACCACTCTCTACATCTCCCTGACCATTCACATTTTCCTCATCGGCATTGCTGTGTGGCGGGTGTGGCGCGGGGAAAACAGTATTGACCGGCTCATCAGCACAGATTTGGTCACGACGCTCATGCTGGCTGTGCTGGTGCTTATTTCTCTGATCCTGCGAGACAGCATTTATATTGACGTGGCTCTGGGATTGGGTGCGCTTAGCTTCATTGGCACGGTGGCTTTGGCTAAATTTTTAGCGGACGAAAAGATGTTTTAACGGGACCTTTGGAGATTTCAGATTGGTTCAATCTTAGAGATTGAACCAATCTCAAGTCAGACTGTCATGGACACAATTCTACAACTTTTGGCCTTGATCGCGGTAATTACCGGCACATTTTTCTCTGTGGTGGGAGTTGTGGGGTTGGTGCGCCTGCCGGATGTTTATACGCGCCTGCACGCGACGGGCAAGGTGGGGGTATTTGGTGTGGTGCTGCTGCTGGTTGCGGCCGTTTTGTGGGCGCCGTTGGGCTGGGGAAAAGCACTCTTGCTCATTGTTTTGCTAATGGTGGCCGGGCCCGTCACCGCTCACGCCATTGCCTCGGCTGCTTACCGGCTGGGTATTCCGATGAAGGATGCAGTGCGGGATGATTTGGAGAGTGAGCGTAAGAAGATGGAGTAACGGCCGTTATCCCCCAGCCACATTCACCACCTGCGGAGCCAACGCCAAAATAATCAAGCTGTAAACAACCACACCCAGCACAAAAGCGCCCACATCAGCCTGCCGGTCCGTATCCGGCAGCTCATGGCGCAGCACATTAAAGACCGTACCACCGGCAATATAGGCCAAAACCAACGCCAAAGCCGTCGCCGAAATCTCAAATTGAGGGATGATACCGATAACCCAACCTGCCAGCAAAGCCCCACCCAGCAGCCAACGCCCCCAATGCTGGTAACGGTAGCCATGATGTTCTGCCAAAGAATGGTCGTTAGCCAAAAAATGCAGCCCCATGGCAATGGCAAACACCCACAATGGTTGTATTTCCAGGTCGCCGGGGCTGGCGACTGCGTACCCTACCGACGCATTGAAAATCACAAACAGGATCATGCTGACCCAAAAAGTGCGGGAGTCGGTCACGTTCTCTTCCCCGGCCAGGCGCTGCTGCCACCGTGATTTCCGGGAAATCGTCTCTATCCAAAAACCGACGATTAGCCCGGTAAGCGCAAAAAGGTAGACGTGCCGCTCCAGGCCGGACAGGAAGCCGGCCCCTTCAACCAAAATTTGTTTTTCCGCCAAATCGGGCAGCAATTCCAGGAACACGTAAGCAATGCTGATACCGGCCGCGGCTGAAAATACGGAGCGGCGGCGTTCTTCACGCAACCCCCAACTCGTTCCGGCCAACCAGTGCAGGACAGCCAGGGCGATAACGGTAATCAACGAGACAGCAATAAGATTCACGCCAATAATTTTAACCGAAGGGGACAGAACTGGCACTTTGGTATTGCTGGGCTGCCAGACGCAGTTCGGCAGCAATCTGATCGCGCAGCCATTCGGGAGCCAGAACTTCGACTTGGGCGCCCCAACTGCGGATGAAGGGCTGCATTTCTTCCGGCTGGGCTACAAATACGTGCAAAAGGGAACGGCCGTCATCCAGTTTCTCAACTTTTTGCGTGGGATGCCACTGCCGCTCCAGCACATGCGGCGTCATCTCCCGCGTAAAACGCAAAACCACCTCCTGAATCCGGTCGCCGGCCATGATGCGCCAGCCGGACGCCAGATGCGCTTCCAGGTCAAAGCTGTCCGGTACGGCAAACAGTTCCGGCAAAACGGCCGCACTCTCCAACCGGTCTAATTTGAAGGTACGAATATCGTCCGCCCAATCATCGTGGCCGATGGCGTAAATGCCGGAAGGGGTCGGTTCCAGAGCGTAGGGAGCAAATGTGCGCTGGCGCAGTTTGCCGCTGCGGGGGGAGCGGTAACCCAGGCGCACTTTATGGCCGGTTGCCCAGCCTTCGGCCAACGCTTCCAGCACGTCTACCTGGCTTTGGTCGCGCTGCTGCTCCTGAATGCGGTTGGCGGCGCGCTGCAAATGAGAAACAAACGGCCGAGGCAGCACTGTCGCCAATTTATGCAAGGCAGCTACCATGTGCGGGTTGTGTTCGTCAATGGTACGGGACAAGAGCAGCCCGGCCAACATCAAGGCAATGGCTTCATGGAAGGCAAGATGGACCGGCGTCAGATACCCGCTGCGAATGAGACCGAAACGGCCGTCTTTCTGCCAGATGGGTAAGCCTTGCCCGCACAAAAAATCCACATCCCGGTAAATGGTACGTTTGGTGACAGCCATTTTCTCGGCCAGATC
>JAJRTP010000015.1 GCA_024278255.1 Chloroflexota bacterium
ACTGGGTATTGGCTGAAGCGCTCAATTTAATCAACCGGGCCATCGGAATTTCTCAGGGTTCAATATTACTGCTGGATCACGGCAGCGGTGAGTTAATCTACCGGGCTGTGTTGGGACGCGAAAAAACCCTGCCCCGCGGAGGACAGAGAACTCCATACCGCCTGGGGTATGGACTGGCCGGCGCGGTGATGGAATTGAATCAGCCCCGGATTGTGCCCGACCTGTCCCAGGACCCGGATTGGGTCGCAAGCCGGGAAAAAGACAACCGTCGTTCTGCCCTGGCCGTACCGCTTGCCACCGGCGAAGGATTGATGGGCGCATTACTCCTGTTCCATCCTGAACCAAACTACTTCACCGAAGACCATCTAAAGCTGGTCAGTGCAGCCGGCGCGCAAATTGCCAATGCCATCAACAACGCGGAACTGTATCGGCTCATCACCGACCAGGCGGAACGTCTGGGAATTATGCTCAGAGCGCAGGCTACCGAAGCAGCCAGAAATGAGGCTATCCTCAACGGCATTGCCGACGGGGTACTGGTGTTGGGCCCCCAGAACAATATCATCCTGCTTAATCCCAAAGCCGCAGAAATTTTAAATATTGACCCGCAGACTGTACAACTCCAACCCCTCAGCCGGATCTTGGAACAGCTAAATTCTTCGCCAGAATCACAATTAGTACAGCATTTTTATGACAATACCCTGACGGCGTTGACCAGAATTCAGCAGGGAGCAGATAAAGCCGAGTTTCGGATTGACGTTGACCACAAAGCAGTGGTGGTCACTCTGACGCCGGTTGCACTGGGGATAGAAGAACGCATCGGTGTGGTCGCGGTCATCAGAGACATCAGCCGCGAAGCAGAGATTGAACGTCTGAAAAATGAGTTTATCTCAACCGTATCTCACGAGTTGCGTACCCCGCTCACATCGATTAAAGGCTATGCCGACCTGCTGGTTACGGCCAGTGAACACGTGGGAGAATTAACCGCCCTCCAGGAACGGTTCGTCAAAGTTATTCAGGCAAACGCCAACCGCCTCACCGATCTGGTGAACGATATTCTTGAAATTTCTCGAATCGAAACCGGCCGCATTACCTTAAACTTTGAGCCTTTAAACATTACAGACCTCATCAAAGAAGTTGCCGTTTCATTTGAAGGGCAACTGGTGCAAAAAGCTATGGAGTTGGAACTGAATTTACCGGATCAGCTTCCGGCGGTATGGGCAGATAAAGGGCGGCTGATACAGATAGTCACCAACCTTGTCAGCAATTCCTGGCAATACACCCCGGAACATGGACGGATTATAATTCGCGCCGGGGTGGTTGACGATAGTTTTGTGCAGGTCGATGTGGAAGATACCGGAATCGGCATCCCACCGGAAGACATTCCACACATTTTCGACAGGTTTTTCCGCTCCGAACGCCACGAGGTCCAACTGGTCGACGGAACCGGTCTGGGGCTGGCAATAACCCAGTCGTTTGTTGAGATGTTGGGGGGCAAAATCTGGGTCAACAGCGAAGTTGATGTTGGAACAACTTTCAGCTTCACCATCCCGCTGGCCTCGCCGGGCGTCCTGGAGGAGGAAAATAAATCACGCACACTCAAAGGGCAAAATTAGACTTATGAGCAAGCCACTCATTCTGGTAGCAGAAGATGAACGTGACATCAGAGATCTGATTGTTTTCACCTTGCAATTTAGCGGGTTCAAGGTTATCCAGGTCGCCAACGGCGAAGAGGCTGTCAAAAAAGCGACTAAAGAAATGCCGGACCTGATTCTGATGGACGTGCGTATGCCCAAAATGACCGGTTATGAGGCATGCAAAGTTTTGAAAGCGCAGGAAAGTACCAGAGATATCCCAATTATTTTCCTGTCGGCCAAGGGGCAGGAGACTGAAATCAATACCGGCCTGGAATTGGGCGCAGAAGAGTATTTTATTAAGCCTTTTGCCCCGGATGAGCTACCGCAACGAGTCAACCGGATTTTAACCAAGTACGGGAAAATTTAGTCAAACTGTATGAGCGCAATAGTTATTGACGGTGGTCTGGTACATTATGAAGCGTTTGGCCGTGGGGCACCTGTGCTGTTTTTGCATGGGTGGCTCGGCTCCTGGCGTTACTGGATGCGCACTATGGAAGATGTGGCCGACCGCTACCGAACGTACGCCCTGGATTTGTGGGGGTTTGGGGATTCCGACAAATCCAAACGGCGCTATCGCGTGCCAGACTATGTAGCGCTAATCGAACATTTTACCGATAATATGGGCATTCACCAGGCCCCGATTGTGGGGCATGCCCTGGGCGCAACAGTTGCGCTTGAGTACGCCGTCCAATTTCCCGACCGGGTTAACAAAATTATGGCCGTCAGCTTACCAATGACGCCGGAATGTATCAGTCGCCGCCTGGTTGACCTGGCAAACAACACGATGATGGCTAAAATGATGTGGTGGCGTCAGCTTGGCTACAAAGAAGTGCAAGTTGAAGCAGAAAAAACAGCTAAAGACGTCATTTCACTGAGTATCGAATCCGTCAATG
>JAJRTP010000155.1 GCA_024278255.1 Chloroflexota bacterium
CAAATTTTGTTGGAGCGGAATGAAGCGTATTATCAGGAACCGGCTAAGGTGGGGTTTGTCTCTTACGATTTGGGGCCGGGGCTGGCGCTTTCTTTGTACGAGCAGGGGGAGATTGACCTGGTGGGCGTGGGCGGGGCCAATCTGGAGCGGATGCAGGACCCAAACAATCCGCTGCACGATCAGCTGCGCCAGACGGTTTCTTTTTGCACGTCGGTCATTGGCCTGAATAACCGGCTGGCTCCGTTTGACGATGCGCGGGTGCGGCAGGCGTTTAATTACGCGCTGGACAAGGAATTGCTCATCAATACCTTCTCCGGCGGCGATGCGCTGCCGGCCACTGGTTCCTTGCCGCCCGGTATGCCCGGTTACACCAATGACCCCAATCGCGGTTATCCTTATGACCCGGCGAAGGCGCGGCAGTTGTTGGTGGAAGCGGGTTATACGGATATGTCCCAGTTCCCCGTTCTGACTTATTCGACGGGCGGGTATGGCAGTGTGAATGATTATGTGACGGCCGTGATCACCATGTGGCAGGAAAATTTAGGCGTGACCATCCGGCCAGAGGTGATTGACCCATACCAGTATTACGATGAGCTTTATGCGGGGAATGTAGGTCACTTTTACGGCAGCGGCTGGTGCGCCGATTACCCTGATCCGCAAAATTTCCTGGACATTCTCTACCACAGCGATTCGACGCAGAATATCGGCGGTTACAGCAGCCCGGCAGTGGACGAAATGCTGGAAGCGGCGCGGGTGGAGCGGGACGTGGCCCGGCGGATGGCTCTCTATGCGGAGATTGAGGAGCGGATTGTGGCGGATGCGCCGGTGGTGTTTGTCAGTCACGAGCTGACGGCCGTACTCGTCAGCCCGGATTTGCAAGGATACGTCTTGACGCCTTTTGGCGTGCGTCAATGGCACAGAGTAGGTGTAAACCGAGATTAAGGAGAAACAAATGGCAGGGCAAAAATGGACAAGTAACAATATGCCGGATCAATCAGGCAAAGTAGTTGTGGTGACAGGGGCGAACAGCGGGCTGGGGTATGAGACCAGTCTGGCGCTGGTGCAGAAGGGAGCGCATGTGGTGTTGGCTTGCCGCAATATGGAGAAGGGGGAAACGGCCGTTGCCCAAATCCGCCAGCAAGTTCCCCCCGCCTCTCTGGAATTGACGACGCTGGACCTGGCCGATCTCGCCAGCATCCGCCAGTTTGCCGCTGAATTTCAGGCCAATCACGACCGGCTGGATGTTCTCATCAACAACGCCGGCATCATGGCCATCCCCTACCGGCAAACGGCCGACGGGTTTGAGATGCAGTTTGGCGTTAACCATCTGGGTCACTTTGCCCTCACCGGCCAATTAATTGACTTGATCATGCAGACAGACGAATCGCGGGTTGTCACCGTCAGCAGCAACTTGCACAAACAGGGAAAAATTGATTTTGACAACCTGAACAGCGAGCAGGATTACAGTAAATGGGGCGCGTATAACAACAGTAAACTGGCAAATTTGCTCTTTACCTATGAATTGCAGCGACGGTTGGCCGCGGCTGGGAGCAAAACGATTAGTGCGGCGGCCCATCCCGGCTATTCCGCGACTAATTTACAGCAAGGCAATAGTTCGTGGCTGCAAAATATGGTGTTGGGTCTGGCCAATAAGATAATGGCTCAGAGTGCAGCCATGGGAGCGCTGCCGACGCTTTACGCTGCTACCATGCCGGATGTGCCTGGCGGTGATTATTATGGTCCCGGCGGAAGGGGCGAGATGCGGGGCCATCCGGTTAAGGTGCAGTCTAATGGCGCGTCGCATGATGAGGCTACGGCCGTAAAACTGTGGCAGGTTTCCGAAGAATTAACCGGCGTTACTTACCTCGACAGCAAATGATCGTCGCGCTCATCGTTTTTCTGGCTATTCTGACCCAGGCCACTGTGGGGTTTGGCCTGGCGCTGATTTCCATGCCCCTGCTGGTAGCTGTGCTAGGTATAAAAACGGCCACGCCGCTGGTAGCCCTCATCGCTACGGCCGCAGAACTGCGTATTTTGGGGCGGTATTGGCGTTCCATTCAGTTTCAATCGATCAAACTGTTGATTATTTCCTCTGTCATTGGCATTCCGTTAGGCGTGTTCATTCTGCGCGAGGTGGACGAGGCCCGCAAGGATGTGGACCTGATCGTTCACCTGCGGGGACACATGGCGCGCTCGATTGCCGCGGCCAAGCAGGCGGGCGCATTCGAGTTGACGGAGCATACGCTCAACTTCGCCCCTGCCGCCGCCGCCCGGGAAGTTGCCAGCCGGTTTTCCGAGAATAGGACCATGACGCTCCGCCAAGTCAGTACGAAGTACCGGAATCCTGCGAACAAGCCGGACGCCTATGAAAGCAAGATCCTGGCCATGATGGAACAGGATCCCCAACAATGGAAAGACAAGGACTGGTGCGAGAAAGTGATCGATGGTGACCAGGCGACCATGCGGTACCTCCGCCCGCTGTTCGTCAAGAAAGAATGCTTGGCGTGCCATGGCGACCCCGCAAGGGTGCCCGCGTTCGTACGGGATCGGTTTCCGGACGATCTGGCGACGGGGTATCGAGTAGGCGAATTGCGGGGAGCGGTGTCCGTTTCCTGGCCCACTCGGGTCACGGGCATCGGCGAGCACCAAGCCGAGGCCATGGCGGCTCGAAAGCTGTTCGGCAGCACGCTCTCCGCCTTGATCAAGGGAGGCCCTGCGACACTGGGCGAACAGGAGGTCATTCTGCCGCCGTGCGATGACCAAGACATTCTCGCCCAACTGGCGATCGTTCAGGATCTCTGGGATCAATTCGCACAGAACATCGATACCATCTTCGCCGAGCAGGCTCACAAGAGCCGTGAGTTCCTCCCTGCCATGAATTTCGTCCTCACGCAGAACCAGAAGCTGCTTGCAGAAATGAA
>JAJRTP010000156.1 GCA_024278255.1 Chloroflexota bacterium
AGGGCGGCAGCGGCCTCCTTCTCTGCGCCCTCCGCGTCCTCCGCGGTAAAAAAAAGCGCCGCCAGCAAAAACAACCAGCGGCGCAAAGTAAACAGGAAAAGGAATACGGCCGTCAACCAACCTGCCAACTGCCCGCCTCTTTTCATACCGGCTGCATCTAATTGCCCGACCGTAAAATGACGGGCAAATAAATAAACCGCTGAAAAGATAAGCCGACAACAACCGGATCGTGATCTGAAGCGCGGTAAGGCCCAGCGTCATATAATTCACTCAACTGATTTGCCGATTTGAACTCTTCGTTGTAATCCAGCGCCCGCGGTTCATCCGCATTGATATGCCAAACAGCCGCACCGGTGACAAACGGCCGTAAACCAGCGCTGGCCAACGCATGATCCAGATAGCCAAACTGACCGTCAAAGGCATACGTATAAGCGTACAAGCCGCCAAAATCAGACAAAAGGTTGCTGTACCCGGCATCTTTAATCGCCGTAATCGGGTCTTCCATAGCGTAAGAGTTCAGATCGCCGATGATCAGATTGTACTCGCTGCCCGTTCCCGTGGGATCGGTCGCCAGCCAGTTGACCAACGCTTCAGCCGCCGCCTTGCGCGTCAAATTGCAGTTACCCTGACCATCGCCCGTGTCCGGATCGCCTACGTCGTCGCAGGGAGAGCCTTTGGATTTCAGGTGATTAACAGCCACGACAACCACTTCACTAGACATGGTTTCCGTAAACGCCTGTGTCAAAACAGGGCGGTTTTTATCGTCGTTAAAGCTGGCGTCTACGCTGGCATCCAAAATAACCGGCGAACCAGCCGGCGTAACGCTGGCCGGTTTATAAAGCAGACCAACGGCGATCTCATCCGTGCCAATAGGGCCGCCCGCGTCCACAAAAGCGTAGGTTCCCGCGCCAGCAACGGCATTCAGGCCGTTCACCAAATCCTGGATGGCGCTGAACTGGCCGTAGCCATCGTTTTCAATCTCCATCAAACCGATAACATCCGCATCCAAAGCAACAATAGCGGAGATAATCTTGTCCCGCTGCCGGTTAAACTCTGAAAGTGAATCCGCACCGCGTGGCGCAGGGAAACCGCTTCCCTGCCCATCTCCATTGAAGTAGTTGAGGACGTTAAAGCTGGCAATGCGCAGATCGCCGCCCACATCCGGGGCTGCCGGGCGGGGATTGGCGGGGGCAAAGTCCACGGAACCAGCCGGCTGGATGCGGTAGGCGCCAAAACCATAATCCAGCACGCCTACCAGATTGGTAATAAAGTCTCCGGCGCGCAGCGTGTCCGTATAGGTCAGTTTGGGCGGCGGATAGACGATAGGATCGGGGTTCTGGTTGGTATAAGTATCATCCAACAGGATGCGGCTGCGGTCATTCAGGTCTTGCCGATCCAGCGCTGCCTGGCCGGGAGTAACGACGCTGGTGGGGTTGTACAACCGGTCATTGACGGAAAGGGAAATCTGGCCGTAACGCCCCAGGTTGTACGTCTCGGTGGCGTATAATCCTTGGGGAAATTCCAGGAGCATTCCCTCGTACTGCTCCCATTCATCCAGGGAAGCAACAGGCAGGGTAACGGCCGTAGCCGTAATCGTCCCCGCCTGACAGCCCAAAACAGACGAAACAGCATTGATTTCAGTCAAATCAAAATATTCTGTTACCTGGCCGGTCACGCGCACTTGAAGTCCCACGCTCACGGGAGGTATATTAGCATAAACAAAAATGCCATCTGAAGTAGCCGAGTTGCCGTCTCCGACCACATCCTGAATGAAGAAACCGCTAATCTGGTTGGCGTCCTGGTATACGGCCGTAACAACCCCTTCCGTAGACACCGTATCCCCAACCAACGGACTACTGCTGCCACTGCCCTGAATATCATAGATGGGCGTGTACGTCTCCCCGCAGGCATCTATTGTAGTTGAATAAGTGCCGATGGGAACGGGATTGGCCGCCGTTGCATTGCTTGTTTCGCCATCAAGGGCATTGGGGCCGCTAAACGTCCAGTTGCCTAAAACAAAGGTTGAACCATCCGGTCCCGTGCCATTCTGACGATACGCCCAGCCGTCCATATACTCCCACGGCTGGCCGGTACCGTCCGTGTCAATATCGCCAAAAACGTCACTGACGCTGCCATTGGTGAACAACTCTATAGCATCATCACCATTGATATTCATTGCCGTGCCATGTGTGTAGTCAGGCGCAAAGCCAAAAAAGTTTGTGAATCCCGTAGATTCGGTAGCAACGTAGATAAAACTGCCCGCCGATACCGAATCTGCGGGAAAGGTGAATTCCTGCCCGTCACTGCCGCCGCCATTGTTAGCGGAACCCAAACCATAAATACTCAAATCGGGGATGTCGTTAATGACGTACAATTCGACGCCTTTGGGAAGACCACCGGTAAGTGGGCCATCGTAAACGGCCGTAATAATCAAATCATCTTGCGGGGCGGCAAACACGTCTCCCATCATCGTCAAAAACAAAACGGCCAGCAGCCCGGCAGCCATCACCGGCGCTAGAACCAAACTACGTAAAGAATAGTTGCGTCGTTTGATCATTCGTTTTCTCCTATAAGTGACCACCGCCGCGGCACTTTTTTCGCCGACAGCGGCACTTTGAAAACCATTGGGCGGTTTTCACCGACAAAGGTAAACAGACACACACTTTTTCCAACACCAGAGAGAAACACCGCCGCCCCCAATTATACCAGCCAACACACTCAGACCACAGATGAACTCCGCCCGCTCCACCAAGCAGCCAACAGCAGAAACAGGCCGAGACCAAACATCAACCCGGCTTGCAAGTAAACGCGGTTCAGCCAGAGCTTGTTCAACTCCTGCCAGACCTTCGCCAGAACAGAGAGAATGGCGCCGCCCGGCACAAATGAAGCGGCCGCTGCGGCCGATCCGGCAGCCACATTAGCCGAAACAAACAAGGCCAGCAGCAGCGCCAACCCGCCGGTCAGCGTCAACGGCCAGCCCCACCACAAGCCCAATGTGCGCAGGGAACGAATGGCAAACAGGGCGATGGTCAGCAGAGCCAACAGCGGCAGCAGCCATAACGTCCAGGCCCATTGGTCGGCCAGCAGGTATGCTTGCCGCGCTCGCTCAAGGCGCTGCAATTCAGCCGGGGGCATGTTTTGTAGCAGGGAGATTTCTATGCCGCCGGCCGTCAACTGGGGGTTTTGCCGGAGGGATTGGGCGATCATCGTATGCGCCTGGGCGGCCAACGTTTCCTGACCCACGCCGGGAGGAATGCAGGTCGGAATTTCGCCGCCGCCGGTCAGCCCGCTCAGCAACGCGCCCACATCGTCGGCCGAACAAGGAGGCAGGGTGCTGACAAAGAAGGTAATCATCTGCTTGCCGGCATCTCCTTCCAGTTGAACCAGCAAGGGCTGCACGTCCAGACGCACCGTGGCGGCGGTCGGATCGCCGGTTTCCAGGTAATCGTAGATGGCATTGACGGCCGTTTCCGCCTGCGCCTCTACCCATTGCGGGGGAATCAGATTGACGGCGGCGGCAGCCAAAGCCGCATTGTCCACAGCGATGGGCGGCAGTCCGGCCTTTTCCATTTGCTCCTGAATGAGCCGGGAAGCAAACTGGGGCGCTTGTGTCCGCACCCAGCCATCCAACCCGCCCGTCTCGGTCACAGCGCTAACCACCGCCTGCCGGTCTGTGATGACGTTGGCTGCATTGACGACGAATAGGGCGAATACGGCCGTCAGTAAAAATCCAATGGCCGCTAAAACAGCAATGACTTTGCGTATAATTTCCATGTAAGCCTCTTTGTAATTATTCCTCTGCCAATGATTGTAAAAAACGTTTGTCTGCCTCGCTGAGGACGGCCGTTTCCAGCAAATCCGGCCGGCGTTCCCAGGTGCGGCGCAGCGCCCCTTCCCGCCGCCAGCGGGCCAGGTTGGCCGCGTGGCCGGAACGCACCACGTCGGGCACTTGCCAGCCGCGGAAGTCGGCCGGTTTGGTGTAATGCGGCCCTTCCAACAGGCCGGTAGCGTAGCTGTCCGTCTCGGCCGCGCCCGCAGCGCCCAATGCGCCGGGCAGGAGGCGGGTCACCGCATCTACCACCACCAGGGCTGCCAACTCACCGCCGGTCAGCACGTAATCCCCGATGGAAATCTCGTCAGTGACCAGATGCTGCCGCACCCGTTCGTCCACCCCTTCGTAACGGCCGCAAATCAATATCAGCCGCTCCTGTTGGGCCAGTTCCTGGGCGACGGTTTGGGTGAACGGCCGTCCCTGCGGTGTAAGGAGGATGACAGGACACGCTTCATCGGCAGGCTTTATGGCTTCAACGGCCCGGAAAATCGGTCCAGGCTTGAGGATCATACCACCGCCGCCGCCAAACGGAGGTTCATCGGTAACGCGGTGCTTACCTGTGGCGTAATCCCGGATATTGTGCAGGTGAAATTCCACCAGGCCGGCTTCCTGCGCCCGCTTCAGGATGCTTTCGTTGAGATACCCCGGAAACATGCCGGGAAATAAAGTCAGGATGTCTATGCGCATGGTTTTGTGATACGTGATGCGTATTGCGTATTGCGTAAAAGTTTATCACGCATCACACCTTCACGCATCACGCCAGCCATGCCATCTCTCCTGTTTTTGTTATAATCGCTGACGTATGTTTCCGGATAACCGTCCGCTCATCATTTCTACCAAACTGAACCGTCCCCGCGTGCCGGGGGGTTTAGTATTACGCCCCCAATTATTTGAACGATTGAACCGGTTACGGCCGTTAACCCTGGTCATTGCCCCCGCCGGCTACGGCAAAAGCGCCCTCCTCAGCAGTTGGCTGGACACAATAAATGAAAAACCCGCCGCCTGGCTTTCCCTGGATAGAAACGACGACGACATAAGCGCTTTCCTGTCTTACTTTCTGGCTGCGATTCAAACCGAGTTCCCCGACGTTGGTCAGGAAACGGCAGCCTTGCTCGCCAATGCCGCCAACGTCCCTGGCCGGGTCTTATGCGCCACGCTAATCAATGAACTGAACCAGATCACCGAAGAGTACATTTTGGCGCTGGACGATTACCATCTTCTGAAAAATCGGGAAATCCACCAATTGATGACTGAACTTATCAACCACATTCCCGAAACACTTCACCTGTTCATCGTCAGCCGCACAGACCCGCCCCTGCCCATCGCCCGCTACCGGGCCAAAAATCAGGTGACGGAAATACGGGCCAACGACCTGCGCTTCTCGCTGGAAGAGACAAGAACATTTCTGCGCCAAAGTCTGGACCCACCGCCGGCCGAACAGATTATTGCCGAAATTTATAACCGGTCAGAAGGATGGGTGACGGGGCTGCAACTGGAAATGCTGTTCATGCGCCGCCACCCTTTCACCGCAGAACGCCTCGCAGAGGGCGCTTACCCCAACGAGTACATTGCCGAATATTTAATGTTGGAAGCGCTGCGCAGCCAATCCGAACCTATACAGGAATGGCTGGTAAAAAGCGCCGTCCTGGAGCGGTTTTGCGCCGGTTTGTGCGAGGCCGTGTGCGCCTCAAACGACGAAAATACCTTAAACGGCGCCGCTTTTCTGGAAGCACTGGCTGCGGCTAACCTCTTTATTATTCCTCTGGAT
>JAJRTP010000157.1 GCA_024278255.1 Chloroflexota bacterium
CTGGGGGGAAAATTCTGGCTGCCAGACGGCCGTCTCCACCTCATAGCGCAAAACAGCATACGCGCCATCCCGGCAAAACGCCGCAATATCCTGCCGCGGCCAGGGGATGGGGGCCGGAGCCGTTAACTCATAAGGCTGATATTCCGGCGCGCGGGGTGGCTGCAAACCCAAATCGCGCAGATAAAGCGCCAGGCCGCTGCTTTGGGACAGCCCCAGAAAACAGCAGTCCGAATCTATGCTGGCGATGAGACGGGCAGCCATTTGCGCCGCATAACCGCGATACAACGCCTGATAGCCAACCTCATCCAACGGCCGTCCCACCAGCGTTGGCGCGGGCAGTATCATCACAAAAACACGGCCGTCCTCACTGCTGTACCGGGTACGCGCCCGGTAATCCTGATTGAACGCCAACAAACTGTCCGGCTCCCGCGACAATTGCAGTTCCACCTGAAAATCAGGCGGGCAAGCCAGGCCGTCTAACTGACACAGCGCCCCAAAAATCTGGCTCAAATCCTGGGCCAATCGGCGGCCAATCTCTTCGTCCCGTTCCGGGACCAGCAGCGTAAAATCGTCCAGATCGTAGCGGATAGTATCGCCCCAAAAATCTGCGGGAAAGGGAGCTTGCCGCCAGGCGTTGTTGCTCTGCCGGTAAACGGCCGTGCGTTGCAAAGGAAAGCGCGTCAGATTCCCGGCGGCGTCTTCTGTGGCGTAGGGCAGTGTGTAGGTCAGGATAGCTTCGGTTAGGTCAGGGGAGAGGGTGACGGCCGTTTCCGTCACCGTGTTCGGTTCAAATTGGGTCGTATCCAGCCACAGCCCCAAAGAAGCCCGGTTCCAAAAGAGACTGCGTTGGCGCAGTTCTGTCTGGGTTTGCAGCCACGCCGCATTAGGAAAGAAGCCGGTGCGGATCAACTCGCTATCCTGATCCGTGACGGCCGTTTGCAGCAGCCGGTGTGCGGCAATGACCTCCGTTTCCAGCCCCTGGGTCGCTGCCCCCGCTCGTTCACCCGCCAGACGCAGACTGATCAACACTCCGCCGGCCAGCAACCCCAATACGGCTGCAACCGCCAGCCATCTCCACCACTTTCTTTTTGCCGGAAGGGAATGGGTTACGGCCGTTTCCGTCAGCCACTCCTCATCTTCATCCGTCTTCCACTCAAACATTTCGATTCTCGATTGACGATTGACGATTCTTCCCTAGCCCCACACCATGCCACCTTGTCACCTTGTCACCTTGTCACCATCCACCCAGGCAATAGATGAACAACTCCCCAAGTCCAGCCAGACATTCTGCCGGTAATCAGATTCCGGGGCGATCAAATGGACAAAGCGTTCATCCACCAGCAGCGCCAGCCACGCGCCATCAGCCGACCAGTCAAAGCCGGAGGATGGGCCGGGAGTAGATACATCAGTAAAGACGGTATGCGTTTCGTTCCGGGCAATATCGTGCAAAAAATAAGCGTTGACTGTCCCCGGAGCATCTGTCACATCTAAAGGCACACCTGTCGTCACCAGGTAACGGCCGTCCGGCGAAAAACCAAACGCATGATTCCCCTCAATCCGAAAAGAAAGCCGCCATTCTGTTTCCCCGCTGGCGCGATCCACCAAAAACAAATGCCCGGTAGATTGGGCCGTAGCCAGCACAGCCAATTGATCCGGATTGGCCGGATTAGCCATGGCATATTGAATGGTCAATCGGGCCGGCCGGTCTTTGGGGGGCATAGACTGGCGCAAATCGAGGGAAGACAGCAACGGCCGTACCTCATCATCCGTAATCGAAGCCATCATGATCCTCGTCCCCGCCTCACTCACCGGCTGTTCTGGATGGCGCACAAAGCCATACTCCGTCTCCGACAGCCAGAAAGGGGCCGTCCCCTCAGCCACCGGCGCCGGATCGCCGGCACCCAACGCATCCCCGCGAAGTATAGGCAGTTCGCGCAGCAAATCTAAGAAGCCAAACATGATAATTTGGTTATTCACCGTAACACGCAGCATGTCAGGCTCATTCACCGGCTGTAACACTGTTTGACGGCCGTCCGGCGACCATAAGAGATTCCCAGTCAGCAAAGTCAAGGAGCAATTGTCACCGCTGCACTGCTGCAAATCCAGCAAGGCCGGATTCGTCTGGCTGCTGCTTTCATCAACCTGGTAAACCAACAGATAACGGCTGTTCGGGTCTGTCTGCCCCAAAGAAAAGAAAAACTGCGCCTCATTCGTTAACAAATCAAAACCGGCGCCATTCTGCCAAATTGTCGTGCGCCAGCGGTCATTTTCAAAATCAATCCCCTGTAAAACCACTCCACTGTCATCCGGCAGGGGGTTGAAAAACATAAAACCGGGGAATTGCATTTCGGAGGTAATTTGCCAACGGCCGTCTTGCCAGTGCAGGCGATAAAGTTCAGCCCGGCCCGGATTGTTTTCCGGCAACGACGGTCGGGTACAAATAAGCTGCAAATCTTGGGCAGGCAGTGTCAGAGATGATGGCTCCGCGGTCTCCTGCAAGCGGGCCTGGGCATACAGCCACCAGCTTTGCGCCAGCCTGTTTAGCAGCAACGGGCCGTCGGCCGCCCCGCCGGAAAACGCTTTCAACCATTGATTAAAACTGGAAGCAGCCAGCAAACCGCGCAGCAAATCTGCCGGCGAAAGGGAAGGCTGTTCGGTCGCCACAAAATCTACAAAAGCATACGCCTGCCAGCCATCCTCTCCCTGCAAAAGGGCAAAATCATCCGCAGCCCAAAAGCGGGCCAGAACGGGCAGCCCGGCATCATTAGCCGCCACCCGCTTGTACGTTTCCCGCGTCGCCGGCCAGCCGCGCAGCCCCAAACGGTACAGTTGGTAATCCAGCAACACCTGAAAGAGCGGCGCTTGATCGCAGCATTCATACCCCACCGCATCGGCAATAACGGCCATAGCCAACAAGCGCGTATACCCCGTCAGCAACGCCTCATACCCCGCCTCATCCAGCGGCAGCCCCACCAGCGTGGGCGTGGGCGCTTTTAACTGCAAATTGCGGGCATAAATTTCTGTAGGATCGGCCACTTTTTGTAAACTGGCCGGGCTGGTTTCAAAGCGCATTTGCAAATCAGACAGCGGCGGGCAGGTAAAATCCACCTCACTCCGGCAAATTTCCTCCAGATTGGCCGCCAAATCCTGAGCCAAACGCTCGGCCACTTCAGCATCCCGCGCCGGGTAAATAAAGGTGATGTCCCCCGTTTCCGTCGTCTGCCATTCACCCCAAAATTCCGGCTCCGGCGGGGCCAGCAGCCACCGCTCCCGGCCCAAACGGTAGACGGCCGTATGGGCCAGCAACACCTCCTCTCCCGTCACCTCCACCAGATACGGTTGGGTAAAGGTCAGTTCCGCCGCATCCAGATTGGGTGAAAGGGTGAGGGTGTACGGCCGTTTCGTCTCAATGGATAAAACCGGCGGCAGGGCAACGGCCGTCAAGCCCAACGCCGTCCGATCATAAAACAACCCTTCAGCGACCAGCCCCTCCTGATCCCGCGCCCAACTCATATCCCGGCCGGAAAGCAAAGGCGAAAGCAAATCCACATCCTGGGCCGCCACCACCCGGTTCACCAAATTATACGTGGATAATACATCCGCTTCGGCCGCGTCATTGGCCACGGCTACCCGCTGGCCTACCTGCCAGTAAAGGACACCCCCGGCTAACATAAGTAAGCCAACAATTATGACCGCCATCCGCCAGGGGAAACGGCGGCGCTGCCGGGGAGATGGGGGCAAAAATAGTTCCGTCTCCCAATTATCATCTTCTTCTGTCTGCCAATCGAAATTACTCATTCAGATTTTGCCTGTTCGGCCACAAATTGGTCCCAGGCCGCCGCCTCAGCTGCATCCACCTCATTCATCACGGCCGACAGCCAGATGGAATAAGGCAGCGATTGATCCCGCACCACAGCCGCCAGTAAACGCCGGGAAGAAACGCCCTGCTCCTCCACCAAAAACTGGACGATGGCCTGCGCCAGCCGCTCAGCTTGGGGCGAATCCTGCCCCTGCCACACCACAGCGCCATCCGCCAAAGCTGTCTGTCCGGCGGCGATGGCTTGCCAGTGGGCTGGGGTAAGGGGCCACGGCCGTAACCCTTTTTCCGCCAATATCCTGTCCAGCGCGGCTTCATACAGCCAACTATCGCTCTCCCCGGCCAATTGCCTCAAGGCTGCTCCCGTTACGGCCGTTTCATACCCCCGATACAAAACATCTTTGCCTGCTTCGTCCAACGGCCGTCCGGCCAACGAGGGCGCGGGCAAAACCAGCAGGCCCTCCGCACCCCGCGCCTCTGGCAGAAAAGCCGCCGGAGAAACGCTGAAATCCAGGGACAAATGGAAATTGGCCGGACAGTCCGCACCCCATTCGGCGCATACCTCCGCCACGGCCGCTTCCAATCTGGCAGCCAACGGCCGTAGAAACGCTTCATCCCGCGCCGGATAATGGATGGTCAGGTAAGCGGTAGAAAACTGGCGTGGTTCGCCCCAAAATTCAGCCAGCGGCGGGGCCAGCAAAAAGCGGTTTTCGGCCCGGCGATACACCTCCGTCTGCTGTAAACGTACCGTTTCCGTCAGGCCGTGCCCAATGTCAAAGCTGTAAGCCTGAGCAACGGTCAATTCCGCCGCCTGCAAATCGGGGGCAAGGGTGACGCTGATGACGGCCGAACTCCCCGGCAGCCACGTCAGGCCAAATAACGGCCGTTCCAGATAAAACCCCTGGTTGACCAACGATACCTGGGCATTGCCCCACTCCGGGTCCCGGCCGGAAAGGAAGGTGGCAAACAGTTCCCCGTCCCGTTTCTGCGCCGCCTCCTGCAACACCCGGTGGCTGGCCTGCACATCCAACTCCACCGCCGATGACGCTGCTTCTACCCGCTGATTAAGCTGCCGCGCTGCCAGCAAGACGGCCGTCACCGCCACCAACAGCACTCCCACCAACAGCCACGCCCGCCAGCGACGTTTGGGGGATACGGCCGTATCCGCCGCCGGTTCAGCCAACCCCTCCCATTCAATTTCGTCTTCCGTGTGCCAGTCAAATGACATGATGCGTATTGCGTATTGCGTATTGCATATCAGAACTTTTACGCAATACGTAATACACAATAAACCTATTTATACAATGCCCGATAAATCGCATAACCCGTAAAGATACGCTCGATGTAGGTGCGGGTTTCGGCAAAGTCTACCGTTTCCACAAACAAATCCAGGTCAGGCCCGGCTGTTTCATACCAACGCGCCGCATTACCCGGCCCGGCATTGTAAGCCGCCAACGCCGCATAAGCCTGCTCGTCAAATGCGGCCAACTGCTGGTTCAGATAATACGCCCCAAAATTCAGACCCACATAAGGTTTATACAAATCCTCATTTTCATAATCGGGCCAATTGAGGCGCTGGGCAATATAGGCGCCGGTATCGGGGATGACCTGGGACAAGCCCTGGGCGGCTGCACCGGAACGGGCAAAGCTCTCAAAAAGACTCTCCTGCCGCAGCAGGGCAAATTGCAGGCGCGGGTCAAAATCGTACTGTTCAGCCAGGGGCATGACCAGATCGGCGTAATAGGCGGGGTAGACGAGACGGCCGATAAACGCGGGCGCGTCAAAGACTGACGTACCGGACAGGGTAAGCAAACGACCCGCCGCCAAAATAGACGAGCGGTACAAGCCCAAATCGCGGAAATAAAGCGCCAGTTGGTAACTAGCCAACGGATCGTCCTTCGCTGCCTCGCGCACCGCTTCCAACTCCCGCCGGGCCATGCCAAACTCGCCAATTTGCCACAGCTTTTGGCCGCGCAGCAGGTGCGGATTTTGGGCCAGCTCCGGGGAGAGGGAGCGCACGTCAGTCTCCGGGGGTAGTTCCAGCCAGGTGCGCAGCCAGGTTTCCGCTTCGGCCTGAGCCGCAGCATTTTCTTCGGCCGTGGGCAGGGCAAACGGGGTATCGGCGGTAAAGTGGGGTACGTCTCCGGCTAAATCTTTGGCACGGAGGGCGTAGTAGTTGACGGCCGTATTTTCCATCGCCGCCGCCCGTACCGCTGCCAAATCAGGTGTGGGCACGGGCGTTTCTGCTGCCCCCGGTTCATATTCCGGCAAGAGCCGCATCAGCCAGATTTGGGCCGCCGAACCGTAAAAAGCCTCCGGGTAGGTTTGCGCGGCGCGCTGCCAGAGGGATACGGCCGTGTCCACGTCCCCACTGCGATAAGCCAACCAACCGGCATGGAACAACGCTTCCGGCGCATCCTCGTGCCAGGGATACGCCTCCGCCAAAGCCTGGTAGCCCTGAATCGCCGCGGCCATATCCCCCGCCTGCTCTGCTAATGCCGCCGACCACCAAGCGGCAAACGGGGCCTCACTGCCGTCCGGGAAATCGGCCAGATACGCCTGGTATTGGGTGATAGCGCCAGACGTATCCCCGGAACGCGCCAACATTTTGGCCCGCTCAAGCGTCGCCCGCGCCGGGTCAACGGCGGCATACTGCTCTAGCTGGGCCAACGCAGAGGCCAAATCGCCCAACGCTTCATACGACCAGGCCAGGTAAAGATGCGTATCCGCCCGGTATGTCTCCGGGTTGTTAGCCATGTAGTTCTGGAAGGCGAAGATGGCCGGATCGTAAGCGTCGGCGTAGAAATCAACCAAGCCCCGCTGGAAATCGTCTACCGGCACACCCGCTTCCACCAGTTGGATGAGACCCTGGTAGCTTTCGTCAGCGCGGGGATAGTTGGCGACGCCTTCCAGAAAACGGCCGTATCCCCCCTCTGTATCCCCCATCGCCAGCGCGGCCAATCCTGCCAGATACGTCATCTGCCCTTTAGTAAATTCGGTAAAGGCCAAATCGCGCACGGCATCATACTGGGCAATGGCCGCTTCCAGATTGCCGCCGGTCTGGTAAAAATCGGCCAGAGCCAGACGGTTGTCAATCTGGGTCAGGCGGTGGGCGTCGGCAGTAACGGCCGTTTCATAAGCTGCCTGCGCATTCACCACATCGCCCAAAGCCAAATACGCCTGGGCAATCGCCGGATAGACGTAAGCGGCCATGTCCGGGTTAGCCTCCAGATATTGCCGGTAAGCGACTATGGCTCCTTCGTAATTCCCCTGGTCAAAAAAGGCTTCCCCCAACCAGTAAGCGGCAGGGGCATTTCCGGCGGCAGCCAGTTGGCTGAAGATGTTGGCCGCTTCGGGGTGACGGCCGTCTTGCTGGTAAGCCACGCCAAGCAGATAAGCCGCTTCCCCCTGATCGGCAGCCGGCAAGCTCTCCGGTTGAGCTACCAAACCTTCCAAATGAGTAATCGCCCCGCCAAAATCGCCATTGTGGATGGCTCGCCGCCCCAGCGCCAGCCGTTCCGCCGGATCGGGCAGAGGCGTGGGCGAGGGCAGCGGGGTGAGGGTGGGAACGGGGGATGCCGGCAGTTGAGTGACGGTGTCTGCGGCAGCTACGGCCGTTGTCGGGGTAGGATAAACGACCGTGGGAACGCCGGGGGCCAGTGTGGGCGTAGGCTGTAAGGCAGCGGTAGGCGGGATGGCTACGGGATCAGATGGTCCGGCTGGCTCGTCACCGCCGCAAGCCGCCAATCCCATCACCAGAAATAAGGCTATCCAGACAACGTGTTTCCTCACTATGCGCAGTTCACCCTTTCTAATAGATCAAGAAGCTGTTTCGTCTTCGCCGGCGTCATCATTGCTGGTTACGGCCGTATCTGCCTGTTTCTGATTCGTTTTGGCCAGTTCCTCACCCAGCTCATCTTCGGTTACATACTGATCCGGATCACGCTGGCCGGTGACCAACTCATATCCCAGATAAAGCGGTACAATCTGCATCAGAGCAAACCAGCTAAACAATACCAAAGCTACCGTCTTGAGCGTCTGGAACAAGGAAGCAAGCTCAGCCTGAATCCCCTGCAAATCATCGTTTGCTTCATTCACAATGCGGATGTACTCGACCATAATGGGATCCAATTTCGCCAGTTCCTCATTGATGCCCCCTAAATTAGTGGACAACTGATCCATATCCTGGCTCATCAAATCCAGATTTTCGGCCGTCGTGTCCAAATGAGTTTCCAGGCCGCGCAGCGTCTCCGGCATCCCCTCCAAACTTTCGCCTACATCGGCAATGGCCTGATCAAAGGGCGTTGACGGATCATATTCAATGCCTAAATCAAAGCCAATGGGGATGCCCAAAATTTCCTGCTCTATCTTAAAGCTGCTTAACGTACTCAGGGTTTTATCAATGGTTCCGGCCGCCTGTTCAATGGCCGGCAGCGTTTCCTGCATCGCTTCAATACTATTGGGAATTTCCTGCGTGACGATTGTGGACGACTGCTCAATCATGGGTTTCGTATCGCTCAAGGTTTTGCCCACCCCGGTTAACGATTGCTGCACCGTTTCCATCGTCTTGTTAGTCTCCACCAATGTGGAACGAGCCACGTCCAACGTGGATACCAGATTATTCAGGCTGTCCGAAGTCAATACCA
>JAJRTP010000158.1 GCA_024278255.1 Chloroflexota bacterium
AAGGGCTGATGGCCAGCGTGCCCCAATTGGGCGAAAACAAAGCCCGGATTCAGTTGCAGGCCATTCCGGGGCAAATTCCCTCGCTGGGCGAACGGCCGTCCGGCTGTGTGTTTGCCCCGCGCTGCGCCATCGCCCTGGAAATTTGCCGAGAACGGCCGTCGCTGGAGGAATTGGCAGACGACCGTCTGGTGCGCTGTCATCGCTGGCAAGAGATTGTGGCTGGGGAAATCACACCTGTACCGGCCAAAACAGGTACGGCCGTGACCCAGGCGCCAAGCGGCGAAACCTTGCTCGATGTGGTAGATGTTCAGGTCTATTTTCCTGTCAATCGCTCCCTGCTGTACAGTCTCACCCGGCAGCCCAAAGAGCAGGTCAAAGCGGTAGACGGCGTCAGCCTGACGATCAATCGCGGGGAAACGTTGGGGCTGGTGGGCGAAAGCGGTTCCGGCAAAACGACGATTTCCCGCGCCATCATCGGCCTCTCTGCCCGCACCGGCGGCGATATTGAACTGCTGGATACCGAACTGCCCCCAGCTGTGCGGCAGCGAGATAAAAATATCCTGCGCCACCTGCAATACGTCTTCCAAAACCCGGAGGAGGCGCTCAATCCGTACATGACAGTGGGGGAAACGCTGCGACGGCCGTTTATGACCTTGCTGAAGATGTCGAAAAAGGAAGCGGATACGGCCGTGATCCAACTCCTGGCCGACGTGCGCCTGCCCGCCGATTACGCCCAACGCCGCCCCGACCAACTCAGCGGCGGCGAGAAGCAGCGCATCGCCATCGCCCGCGCCTTCGCTACCAACCCCGATTTGCTCATAGCGGATGAAGCCGTCTCCGCCCTGGATGTATCCGTGCAGGCGTCCATCCTCAACCTGCTCAACGATTTGCAAGTGGAACACGACAACGCCCTGCTCTTCATCTCCCACGATTTGTCCGTCATCGGCTACCTGGCCGATAAAATTGCCGTCATGTACGTGGGCAAATTGATGGAACTGGCCGGGGCAGAAGCGTTATTCCAACCGCCCTGGCACCCGTACACCGAAGCCCTGCTGTCCGCCATCCCCCGCATCAACCCGGCCGAGCAGCAGGAACCGATCCGGCTGAAAGGGGATGTGCCCAGCCAGATCAATCTGCCCGGCGGCTGCCCCTTCCACCCGCGCTGCCCCCGCTTTCTGGGCGACATCTGCGCCACAGAAACCCCGCCCTGGCAAGAACTGCCCGGCGGTAAGCGGATTTTTTGTCACATTCCGGCGGGGGAATTGGAGGAAATACAAAGTGATACGTGATGCGTGATTCGTGAAAACAAGTCACGGATTACGTATCACGTATCACGCATCAACTGCTTATGTCTAAATTTGTCGTGCGCCGTATCGGTTTTCTCTTTTTGACGTTGTTTATCACGTCGTTGATTGTGTTTGTGATGACCCAATATGTGCCGGGGGATGTGGCGCGGGTGGTGCTGGGCCGGGAAGCGGGGGAGGAGGCGCTGGAAGCATTCCGGGAGGAGTTTGGCCTGAATGACCCGCTGCCGGTGCAATATCTGCGCTGGCTGGGCGACTTTATTACGGGGGATTGGGGCATCTCGCTGAGTACGAAGACGGAGATACGGCCGTTGGTCATGGAACGATTAGGCAGTTCGCTCCGGTTGGCAGCCTTAACCCTGCTCTTCGCCGTGCCCCTCTCCATTTTCCTGGGGGTGATTGCCGGGCTGAACGAAAACAAGCCGGTAGACAACGTAATCAGCGTCGGTTCGCTGTCTGTCGTAGGGCTGCCGGAATTTGTGACGGGGCTGGTGTTGATCTACATTTTTGCCCGGACGCTGGACTGGCTGCCGGCCAACTCCTCCGTGCCGCCGGGGGCCACTTTTATGGAAGCGCTGCCCATGCTCATCCTACCGGCGCTGACGGCGACTTTGGTTTTGCTGGCGTATGTTGCTCGTTTGACACGGGCGGGGGTGGTGGCGGAATTGAAACGGCCGTATGTGCGCACGGCCACTCTCAAGGGGATGCCCCGCCGCACCGTTATCAGCAAACACGTCCTGCGCAACGCCCTGCTGCCCACCATCACCGTCATCGCTATCAGCGTCGGCTGGCTGATCAGCGGCATCATCGTCATCGAAAACGTCTTCAACTATCCGGGGCTGGGGCGGCTCCTCATTTTCGCCATAGACCGGCGCGACCTGCCCCTAATCCAGGCGATCACCATGGTCACCGTCGTCGTCTTCGTCCTGGCCAACCTCATCGCCGACCTGCTCTACGCCTACCTCAACCCCCGCATCCGCCTGGAGTAATCTAGCTGGATAACACAGCAAATAAATCCATGCTATAATAATTTTCAGAATCTGGAAAAGGGAAATAGCATGTCAACAACAATTACAATTCCAAATGTTCAACTGACGTTAGATCAATTAGTTGCCGTAGTCCGCCAACTGGATCCGGAAGAACGGGCTACAGTGGCGCAAGCTCTGTTAGCTGACGAAATGGATGCTCGATTTGAACGGTTGATCAAGCGGTTAGCCAACACGCCTCCTGCTACAGACATCACGGATGAAGAAATAAATGAAGAAGTCCGCGTTGTGCGTCGCCAGCATCGCCAATAAGCCATGTTACGTATTGTCGTTGACACCAATATCTGGATTCGCACACTTTTAGGCGGGCCGGTTTCTCTTCCTGTATTGGTAGCTCTTCGAGAAAACAGATTTAAGGCTGTCATCAGTGAGGCATTGTTAAAAGAATTGCAGGGAGTCGCCCAACGTCCCCGCCTAAAAAAACGCATAGACCCATTCAATCTGAACGAACTGTTAGATTTGTTGACGTTGACAGGCGACGTGGGTAGAACTGACAACCATCCCCCCACGCTGCCGCGACCCTAAAGATCATCCTGTTCTGGCTACGGCAATTGACGGCCGCGCTGATGCCATTGTGACGGGAGATGATGATCTGCGCGCTGATGACGAATTACGCGCGGCAATGAATACATTCAACGTGCAGCTTTGGGGCATGGAATCATTCATTGCTGCTCTCAAAGCTGATTAAAGACCGGCAGCCTCATCGTCACCGAAAACGTCTTCAACCATCCAAGGCCGGGGCAGCTCCTCGTCTTCGCCATAGACCAGCGCGACCTGCCCCTGGTACAGGCCATCACCATGGTCACCGTCGTCGTCTTCGTCCTGGCCAATCTCATCGCCAACCTGCTCTACGCCTACCTCAATCCCCGCATCCGCCTGGAGTAATCCGATTCTTGATACTTCCCCCTGAATCTTTTATACTGTACCGAGATCGTTTTCTTATCCACTGTAGGAGATTTGGCCCAACAGGCATACTGAATTCCACAAGAAAATTTATCTGTCTAAAGTATCAACTAGATACCTTTCAAGTATCAGGAGGTTGAGATGGGGAACATAAATTACGAGCTTTATGTAGCTATGAAAGAACATTTTAATTCAAGCGAATTACGAAAAATATGCTTTTTTTTGAATATTGATATTGAGGATCTTCCAGGTGATACTTTTGGGGAGAGGATCATAGAATTAATATCATTAAGTCAACGAAACTCCCGAATAGGAGAACTCATAGAAACAGTTCAAAAAGAACGTGATCATATTAATTGGTATGAATTAGCTGGTATTCAACCGGAGCCAAGTACTCTCAACTTACAATTACCTCCAGACATTGATGAAATTTTGGACTTCGCAAAAAAGATAGCTAAAGAGGGAGGAAGAAGCGCTAGACAATACTTTGAAGATAAAGAGAATATTCCATTCGAGCCTGAAATTGTCAAAAACTTTACGACTGAGGCTGATAATGAAGCGAACAAAGTAATTGTCGAAGGGATAAGGAAAAGATTTTCCACTAACACTAGAAAGCTCACGGCTAAAAAGTTTAAAAATTTGATACAGTTCTCGTACAAGAATCTTTTTATGAGGAAAAATAGGCAGGGCCATAGCCCCATACCCCTCTTTAACGCGGTATTCGTTGAGTTTGTGAAAAAGTTGAATAGTTTTATAATAAGAGAAATTTGCTGTATTGAAACCTTGAATACTTCCTTGCCAAAAGGGCTTTTTGAGATTTTTTTGGGCGAGTAAAAAATCGAGCTGATTGTCCATCATGGCCACTTGTGAAAAAAGTCTTGACTTCATACTTGTTGCGTGTGCTATCTGGAAAAACAAGAGGAAAAAAATAAAAAGATGTCTAAGTAGTTTAATCAAATGTAGTTTCCTAAAACATAATGTGTGGATATAATTTAACTCTTTTGGACTTAAATACATGTTAAGTTAGACACCCTTTAAG
>JAJRTP010000159.1 GCA_024278255.1 Chloroflexota bacterium
TGTGAAGGGCACAAACCGGAATTATGCTGAAGTAATCCTGTTTTTCGTTACTTGTTTTCTGTTTGATTTGCCATATTTGGGTAAACAAATGATTTTATTGGGGTACATTTAGAATTGCTGCCCATGCCCACCTTGCCTTGCAGGTGGAATTTGTTGATGCGCTGAGATACGGCCGTTTGGGAAAGGTGTATTGTGATGCGTGAGAGCATCTTCCCCTTCTCTCACTTCCAAGTCCGGCGCAGTACCCGCAGCCAGTTCTCGTGGGTGATTTTTCGCAAATCGGCATCATCAAAACCGGCGTCACGCAGGGCAGCAGCCAGCCGGGGCAGGCCGGTTACGTCGCCTAAATCGTCTGGCATGGTCGCCCCGTCAAAATCGGAACCGAAACCGACGTGGTCTACACCAATACGCTCGGCAATGTAGGTCAGGTGGCGCACAATTTCGCTGAGAGAGGTTTCCTGGTCGAAACGGCCGTCCGCCCGTAAAAACCCCACGTGGAAATTGATCCCCACCATACCGCCTGATTCGCCAACCGCATCCAACTGCCGGTCGGTCAGATTGCGCGGCACGGGGCACAGGGCATGAGCATTGGAATGGGTGGCAACCAGCGGTGCATCCGTCAGGGCGGCCACGTCCCAGAACCCTTTTTCGTTCAGATGGGACAGATCGAGCATCACGCCCAACTGGTTGCATTCCTGCACCAGCGCCTTGCCCAAATCGGTCAGGCCGGGGCCAATGTCCGGCGAATCGGGGTAGTTGAAGGGAACGCCGGTAGCGAACCGGTTGGGACGGCTCCAGACCAATCCCAGGGAGCGCAGCCCGGCGGCGTAATAGACGTGCAGAGCGTCAAAGTTCTGGTCTATGGCTTCGGCCCCTTCAAAGTGGAGGATGATGGCTAAACGGCCGTCGTCCAGACAGTTCTCCAGCGCCGCCACATCCCGCACAATTTCCAGCCGCCCTTCCGACGCTTCTTCTGCCCGGATGATGCGGGAGGTTATCGCCAGTGCCTGCCGGGCTGCATAATTATATTTGAGTGGTTTGGGCAGGGGAACCTGGTAGCTGAGCGTACCATCTTCTGCCGGAACGGGCATTTTGCCCTCTTTGCGCTTTTTGTTGGGCAGGAAGACGGCAAAAAAGCCGCCGGCCAGGCCGCCCTCTACGGCCCGGGGATAATCTATGTGGCCTTCTTCACTGCGCTCAAAAAAGGAACGAGTGTAGCCTTTCTGTTCGTTTTGGTAGAGGCGTAAAAAGGTGTCGTTGTGGCCGTCAATTATTTTTAAGGTTGTCATTTTTTTGTCCTTTGTTAGGGGGATGGGGTAGATACGGCCGTGGGCCGGATAGATCTGCGGGTACGGGTGATGGCGGGTGTCCCCGTTAAATCCGGCGTCGGCGCATCCACCAGAAGGGGCGTCGGTGTGGGTATACCGCCCCCCTTGTCAATAATAGATAGGGTGGCATTGATCGTGGTCACCTGCAGGGTGACAGCCTCGCCTGTTGCCTGACTAAGCTGCCTTTGTAATTGATCAATATCTTCCTGACTGAAACTCTTGTAAGCATACAGTATAAAACTGACATACAGGCCGGCAAACTGCTGCTTGTCAATAATGATGTTTGTGACCTCGCCTTCAGCCGGGGAGATGCTTTGTTGGATGATGGAGTTCACCGTTAATTCCGTATTGGATTGCTTGGCCGATTTGACACTGGTGAGCAGCAAAGGAATACTGATAATCAGGATAGCTATGAGGACTTTCCTCAGATTGTGCCATACATCTTTGTACGCCATGTCCTGACGGGGTTGAAAGCCCATAATCAGAAAAACAAGCGCAGCGGCTAAAACGATAGCGGCCAGGTTGGTGACAAACAGCAGCAAGGCGCCGCCGGCAATATCCAGCCGCCCCGTCCCCAGCCCATACCCTACCACGCCCAAGGGCGGCACCAGGGCGGCGGCAATGGCCACGCCGGGAATAGCCCCGGCCAGATTGACACGGGTCATGGCGTAGGCTCCGGCGGCTCCGGAAAACAGGGCCACCAGCAGGTCCAAATAAGTTGGCTGGGTTCGGGATAATATCTGGTTGGTCACCGGCTGCGGGGGAAGAAAAATAGTCAGCACAGTGGCAACGGCAATAGCGGCGATGATGCCCCGCAGGGTTGTGTTGGCCCCCTGTCCCATCAATTTGAAATTGGCTACGGAAATGCCGAAAGCAATGGACATCATGGGGTTCATCAAGGGGGCGATGAGCATAGCGCCAATGATGACGGCCGTACTATTTTGCACCAGGCCAAAGTAGGCAATTGCTGTAGCCAATGTCAGTAAGATGTAAAAATCGGGGTCTCCCACCGCCTTATGGCGCATATCCAGCGCCACAGTCGAACGGTCTTTGGCTGTGAGGTCTGGCAGCCAGTTTGTCAGGAGACCGATGGTCCGGTTCACGGCGTACTGGATGATTCCTTCTTTCCGCTTGATGAGCAGTGTGGGTACGGAACTTTTCTGGGCGACATGAAAAGGACGGCCGTCTAGCTGGGTTTGCCTGAAGATTCCTTCTGTGCGTAAACCCATGATAATCATATCTTCATCAGCCGCTTCATCCAGAACACCTTGCTCGACCTTGGTGTTGAAGATGATCTTTTCTTCGATATTTTGAGTATTGTCTAATTTATTCAGAATAGACTGGACAAATGACCGGGCTTCTTTCTGCCGCTTTGCGGTTGGTTTACCCGGTGATTGGTAAAAGGCAATCACTTTCCCGTCATTTTTTTGGGCAATTTCTTGAGCCAATTTCAGGGCCGCTGCATCATGATCGCTGCCAAACAAGGGTACTAAAATATTCCTGGCAGCTTCCGAAGATGAACGATAGACAATCGCTACTTCTTTGGAAATGATATTGATAATATAAGCAATATTGTCTTTTTGCTGCGGCCCCTTTTGCGAATCGAGCGCAGAAAAGATTATGTAATCTGCATTCTCTTCCCAAATTGTATCCCGGATGCCTACGGCCGTTTTGTGAGAAATGCGCACCATAGATTCCACCGGTACGTCGGGAATATCCAGTTGCCCTATTTTGTCAGCCAGCGCCTGCCGCAATTGTTCTGCTTCCTGGCGTTTCGTTTCAGGCGCTGCCCCAGCCGCCAGTTCCAAAATCACTAGAACTAAGAGACGCCCCTGTTTAAGCCGGGTTAAGGCTGCGCCTGTTTGGATGGCCGGTTCCGCATTTTCCAGATTGTCAATATAAACCAGCGTCGTGTAAATATGCTCCTTATCCTCTTCCGGCAGCATCTCGCTGCCAACGAGAACGTCTTGCTGGTGATGAATTATGGTGCGTTTACGCGCATTGGTGAAATAATAGATCAGCCCCAAGGCCAACCAGATAAGGGCGATAACCCAGTCCCAAAAGGGGAGAAAAGCTAATACCACAATACATGACAGGGAGACGGCTGCTTAGAATAAGGGGTGGAGGGGTAATGTTAACGGCCGTTTCTCCGGCAGTGTAGGTTTGCCCCGAAAAACCTCTGGCACAAAGATAAAAAGGGTTATCCCCAATATGCCGACAACAGCCAGCCCGCCCAGCGTCAAAATCGGCGCCAGAATAATGGTCAGGGTAATAAATCCAATAATGAGACTGTGGGGGAAATAGGGAAACTTAAACCACTTAGCCTTCAATGTCTGATTTGGCAAGAAAAAATCTGTTTCGGTGAACGCTGCAATCAGGTTGTCGCCTATCGAAATTGCCTGTTTAACGCCATACCCGGCAACCCAAATTACCAGCAAGGCGTACACAAGGCCGACAAGATGGCCTGCTTGCTGCCCTAAA
>JAJRTP010000160.1 GCA_024278255.1 Chloroflexota bacterium
AAGTTCTGATAAAGTTGTTGGCGAAACTGCTTCAATTCGGTTGTGTATGTCGTGGTTGTCATACACTAGATATGGAGCAGTTTCACTCATTTTGCAAGTCTAATTAAATTTATGTTAAGTATTTTGTCAAAAGTCCAATTACCATCAATTCTTCTGTATGTTTTGACAGCCCAATTCGCTCTGATTTTGAAAAAAGCAGTGAATTAGCGAATTGGCAGGCTTTTTCTCTGGTAATTCTCTGCGATCTCCGCACCCTCTGCGATTTTTTCAGTAAAGTCATTAATTCGATAAAGGCCAGATGATTTTGTAAATTTTTCGGTATGTAGCTGCAGAATAAGGATGTTGTTCTTGCCAAAGCAGGGGACTTTGATCGGTGGGGCGGTAAGGTCCCCATTCTGGCTTTTCCAGTAATTCGTAAGGATAATCTTCTTTATCTGCCAGGCAAGTAATGCCAATCTTTTGGGCATACTGGCCTAATGTGCGGTTTTTTATGGCTTCAGCAGCGTTGTTATTGACAACCCCGTCCAGATTGATAACTGTGCCATTTGTATAAAAGCCCACAATTCCAGCATTGAATGCTCCTGTTATCGGGCATTCCTGGGCATTTTTGTTCAGCCAAGACGCTGCATGGAGCATGGTGCTTTGATGGCGGATCAGAGGGCTTTGCCCGAATTGGTAAGCAGAGAGGAGAAGCAAAGGCAGTAAAAGTGATGCCCATAAATATCCCCACCCTTTATTTTTGACGAGCAGCCAAAGTAGTGTGCCGAAGTAGAGGGTGATTGAGGGTGACAGGGATGCGTAGTAGTATGAGCGGAAATGCCAGCGCCATCCTACGTGGATAGTGATGAACAACAAAGGCCATATAGCAAAGACAATCCAGATCATCAGATTGGGATGCGGCTGTTTTTTCAACCAGTTGTATTTTGCGCTTATACGCCAGAATGACTTGACAGAGATGATAATGGCTCCAATCAGCCACAATGCAGAAAGCCAGGCTAATGGACCAACGGGTAAAGCGGTTAAAAAATATGTTCGTATGAGCGTTTGTCCCCAGCGGGGAACGAGATATGCGATAGCGGCGCTTGTGGTGAGGGGTATTCCTGATTGCGCTTCAAGACGTATTTGCAAAGCGTTTGTGATAGCGGTTGTGCTGGTTTGCAGAATGGTGTGGAAATGGTAGTAGTTCCACGCAAACCATGGAATCAAGATCAAAATCGCTATACTGCCCGGAATAAGAAGATATTTGGGTTTTCGGTTACAGGCAAGGACCGCCAGGAAAAGCAATCCGATAAAAATAACATTATCGGTTCGCGCAAGGATAGTTACTCCGCAAAGTATACCAAAAACAAGTTGTCTATTTTTGTTTTGGTTGTTCATAAGAGACAAGGCTCCCAAGGCAGACAAGATTAGCAATAGCGTAGAGATACCGGTTTCCAGTCCATTTTGCATAAAAGCGATTAACCGATGGTTGAACATCCATAAAGCCAAAACAATTAAACCGAGGGAAAATTGGTTTGTAAGCTGTATGGAAAGATAGGCTAAAGCTAATCCCGCCAGAATGCCTGACAAGGCTTCTATGAAGAGTAAAAGGTGGATAGCGTTGAAGGAGTTTTTTGTAATAGTGAATGCCAATATATTGAATATCATCCATAACGGGTGGTAACCATTTGTTAGTTGTATGCCGTCAAATGTGCTGCCTGCTCCGCTGACAATATTTTGGGCGATGACGAAATAGTAAAATCCGTCATCTGCAATGGTCCAGGCGAGTAATTGTTCGATGGGATGTACCCACAACCAGAGGCGGAAGGCAATGCCTGTAACGAGGAAAAATACAGCCGGATACAAAAACGTTCTGTTTCTTGGATGGAAAATATTTTTGTGAAAGATATGGTTGGTTGGCATGGCGTGTCTGATGAAAACTTGCGGGCTGCATTTAGTTAAGATAGCCCAGGTCGCGGAGTTGTTGTTCTACCTGGGCTTGTTCTTCTGCGCTCAATGTCTGGCTGGCATCGGGGGTGAATACGGCCGTATCCCACGCCACCTCTCTCCGCGCTGCATCTGATTCCGGGGAAAACAGTGTTTGCAAGACACGGCCGTCCATGTCTTGCGGCACAGGTACGTCCAGCAAGTGCAAAATAGTGGGGGCAATGTCCATCAGCCCGGCGTTGTATGCCTGCCCGGCGGGAATGCCCGGCCCTTTGGCTATAAACAGCCCTTCCAGCGTATGGTTGCCGCTGCGCAACGGCCGTTCATCCACCAGCCGCCCGATTTCCAGTTCCGCCATCACCTCCGTCTGGTAATTGTCCATGTCCACAATCATTTCCGGCGCATCGGCCAAAAACGCCCCGCTGTACACCTCCTCCTTGCGCCGCAGCTGCGCGGAAATGGGCCGGCCGGTGTGCGGGTCTTGCAGGCTGCCTAGTTCCCGTTCGATTTCATCCAGCAGCGCCTGCGCTTCTGCGCCCGGTTCTACAATGCCTTGCGGGTCGCGTCCCCGCAGGTTCAGGTACAGGCTGCTCTCGTCCGGGCAGTAGGCGCGGGTGCGGTTCCAGTCTACCGGCAGGTGGTTCAGGCGCACCAGCCCTTCTTCTTTGGCCTGCACGTAAGCGTCCCGGATGAAGTTGGACAGGGCGCGTTTTTTGAGCGGGTCTGTCAGACGGCGGAAGGCAGGCGAGGCGTTGTTGAGGTGGAACAACGGCCGTGACAATTTCCCCACTACCCGGCGCGAAAGGGAGGGCGGCCCGGCGGCCGTCTCATCCCGCAAAACCAGATACCCTTTTTGCCGCAGCCACTCATTCAGGTAAAAGGTGCGCCGCACCGGACCAAAACCGTGATCGGAGACGATAAATACCCAATCTTCCTCGTCTGCCAGTTCCAACAGGCGGCCCACCTGGGCGTCGTGCGCCTGGTAGATTTGCTTGAGCGCATTGCCAAACTGCGCTGCCGCGTCCGGATCGTGCTGGGGGTGGCCGGCGTCCATGTGCCGCCAGAACTGGTGGCTGGCCCTGTCCAGCGGGCTGAGGACGACGACACCCACCCGCCATGGCCGTGCTGCCAGTAAATGGCAGGCCGCATCCCCGTGCATTTTCAGGATACGCAGCCGCTCGGCCAACATCTCGGCGTCGTTGTCCTGCCGGATACTGCCGGGGCTGACCAGTTCAAACGGCCGTCCCAGAAAATCGTCAATCTCCCGGCTGAGGCTGTCCGGCCAGGTGTAGACGAGGCTTCCCCGGTTCAGCGGCCCTGGCCAGCCGGAGACCATGAACCCTTGCAGCGGCCGGGGCGGGAACGTGCCGGGCAGGTGGATGACGGCC
>JAJRTP010000161.1 GCA_024278255.1 Chloroflexota bacterium
GTCCTTCATATCTTCCTCAAACAAGGGGAAATCCACCACCCAACAGAACGACAACTCCTGAATATCCTTAAAACCCAGCCGCCGCGCCATCTCATCCCGCAACGCCCCCAACACCTCATTCACCACCCGGCGCGTGTCGCTGGAAATCAAAATCAAGTCGCCCGGCCCGGCGCCCAATAGTTCCGTAATAGCAATCAGCTGCTCCACCTTAAAGAACTTCACAATCGGCCCCCGAATCTCCTCCGTTTCTGGATGGATGGCCAGCCAGGCCAGCCCTTTAGCCCCCGCCTCTTTAGCGATGGCTTCCAGTTCATTCACCTGCTTGCGACTGTAGCCGCCGCAGCCCGGCGCGCAAATCGCCTTCACCGGGTTGCCCGCCGCCACATTTTCCGCAAACACCCGGAACGAACTGTCCGCCACAATGTCCGAAATCTCCGTCAACTCCATGCCATAGCGCAAATCCGGCCGGTCCGTGCCAAATCGTTCTATCACGTCATAGTAGCTGAGACGGGGGAATGGCTCCGTCGCCAGCGGCACCAGACTGGCCGTTTTCACCATGCCAATCATCAATTCCTCAATCAAATCCAGGATGTCATCCCGCTCCACAAAACTCATTTCCAGGTCAAGCTGGGTAAACTCCGGCTGGCGGTCTGCCCGCAAATCCTCATCCCGGAAGCAGCGGGCAATCTGGAAATACCGCTCATAACCGGCCACCATGAGCAGCTGCTTCAACTGCTGCGGGCTTTGCGGCAAAGCATAAAACTTACCCGGATGCACCCGGCTGGGCACCAGATAATCCCGCGCCCCTTCCGGCGTACTCTTGAACAAAATCGGCGTTTCTACCTCTAAGAAATCCCGCTCATCCAAAAAGTCGCGGATGAATTTGATGGCTTTGTGCCGGATGGTGAGATTGCGCTGCATCTTGCCCCGGCGCAAATCCAAATAACGATATTTCAGGCGTAGGCTTTCGTCCACCGGCTCGTCCCGATCAATCCGAAATGGCGGTGTCTTGGAAGGGTTGAGAACAACAATTTCATCTACCAGGACTTCAATATCGCCCGTTTCCAGGTCGGGGTTTTCCAGACCTTCCGGCCGTTTACTGACAACGCCCTTAATTTGCAGCACGTATTCACTGCGCACTTGTTCGGCCAGAGCAAACCCATCCGGCGTATGACCGGAATTGATGACCACCTGGGTTTTACCGTCTCGATCCCGCAAGTCTATAAAAATAACACCGCCCATATCCCGGCGCCGGTTCACCCAGCCAGCCAGGGTAACTTCTTCTCCAACGTGTTCAGCTCGTAACTCTCCGCAACTATGTGTTTTTAGCATATCTTTCTTCCTCAAATCGAAAACTTAAAACGGGGATTCTATCATGCCCCCTTATACATGCCAATTGGGTTTGCCATTAGTTTTTAAGAATAAGTTGATAAAAATTGACACCCGTCCGTTTGCTTGCTAAAATTCCAGTAAACATTCAACCACACGTTGAAATTTATTGGCCCGATTCAAACATAAATCGCCAAAAAGGAAAAATCTTATGGAATACGTTGAACAAACGACAACTGATACAATTACACTGACGGACACGGCCGTACAGATGATTCAATCCCTGTTGGAACAAAAAGACGTACCAGACCACGGTCTGCGCGTCTTCGTCTCCGGCGGCGGCTGCTCCGGCATGCAATACGGCATGGCCCTGGAAGCAGAACCCCGCCCTTACGATCACGTCATTGAAACACAGGGCGTCAAAGTTTTTGTGGACCCCACCAGCATGATGTACCTGACCGGGGCCAACATTGATTACGAAGACAGCATCATGGGCGGCGGGTTCAAGATTGACAACCCCAACGCCGTTTCCTCTTGCGGCTGCGGCAGTTCCTTCAAAACATCTGACAGCGCCGGAGCCGCGGCTGGTGCAAGCTGCTCTTCCTGCGGTTAAGAACAAAACTTCTGAAAACAAGACGATTGAAGATTGGCAACGTGTTGTTGCCAATCTTCAATCGCTTTTTTTATGGCCGAACCTAAATATTTTACCGTTGCCGAAGCCAACGCCCTTCTGCCTACTCTCAAACCCCTTCTATCCAAACTGATGGAAAGACGCGCCCTCGTATCCATTAGCGCCCAAAATTTAGGCAGCCAGCTTCATGAAACCTACGCCAATATCGGCGGGCCAGAAATATCTGATATGACGCAGGATTTTGCCGCCATCCAGATATTGATCGATGAGATACTCTCCTACGGCTGCGTTTTGAAGGATTTGAACGGGGGCTTGATTGATTTTTTGTCGGAGCGAGACGGCCGTATCGTCTACCTCTGCTGGAAATACGACGAACCCGAAGTGCAGCACTACCACGAACTAAACGCCGGTTTTGCCGGCCGCGAACCTTTGTAAAAGCCACGAATTTTCGTGGAAATTCGTGACTTTACTGAAAAAGATTGATTTCACCGCAGAGGTGCAGAGAACGCAGAGATTTTTCTCTGGGAGACTCTAAATTCTTTGCGCCCTCCGCGCCTCTGCGGTTAGTTTTTTTCAGTAGACTCATTCGTGTGATTCGTGTAATTCGTGACAAAAAAGCTTTATGCCCGATCAATCATCGGCACATAATCCCGCTCATCATATCCCAGATAAATCTGGCGGGGACGGGCAATCTTCTGTTCCGGATCATTCAGCATTTCCACCCACTGCGCCAACCAGCCAATCGTCCGGGGAATGGCAAACAGCACCGGGAACATGGAAATGGGGAAGCGCATCGCCTGGTAAATAATACCCGAATAGAAATCCACATTGGGGTACAAATTCCGGGACACAAAGAAATCATCCTCCAGAGCAATCCGTTCCAGTTCCAGAGCAATATCCAGCAGCGGGCTGCGGCCTGTTACCTCAAAGACTTCGTCCGCCACCTGCTTGATAATACGCGCCCGCGGATCATAATTCTTGTAAACACGGTGACCAAAACCCATCAAAAGGCGTTCCCGATTCTTCACACCTTCCATAAACGCCGGCACATTCTTCACGTCCCCAATTTCCAGCAACATCCGCAGCACCGCTTCATTCGCGCCGCCGTGCAGCGGCCCATACAACGCCGCCGCCGCTCCGGCCATCGCCGAATAGGGGTCGGAATGGCTGGAACCAATCACGCGCATCGTTGCCGTGCCGCAGTTCTGCTCATGGTCAGCGTGGAGGATGAA
>JAJRTP010000162.1 GCA_024278255.1 Chloroflexota bacterium
ATACTGTTCGCCCTCCCGCATACCGGCATATATTTCCAGGCGGGTTATAGCCGCAACACCTAACCGATCCATTTTTCCCAACCCGCGCAAAAACCGTGCGGTTTGTCTCCGACCGCGCAAATGCCGGATAACGAGACCGGTATCCAACAAGTATCTACTCACGATCAGTTCTGACCCAAGAAGATCTCAAATTTCTTAACCAGGCATCAATATCTTCGTCAGTAAGCATGTCGGGATGATTTTCATCTCGCCAGGCGCCCGCAGATTCCTCCAAAGCGTCAAGCTGTTCCTCAATAGCCAACTGGTTTTCTACTGCTTCAGAGATAAATTGGCTGCGCTGCCGCGGCGGGATGCGGTCATCTAACCGGGCCAGCAGTTTTTCAGAAAAAGTTACTGTTATTTTCTTTTGGGCAATTGTATCCCGAATAGACGGCTGAACAGACATCCAGCTAGACCTCCACAAAGATGTCTAAAGTGTATACAGGGAAACATATATTGTCAATTCAAATGATCAACCCTTTACAAATTGCACCACAGGATGGCCGCTCTGCTCAATTTCCGCCAAATTCGCCGCCACCAATTCGCCGCGCTGGTACAGATATTCCACGTGCGCCCCCGTCTCCTCCAGGGCCAGCAGCACGTGGTAGCTCTTCACCGATCCGAATAATCTCTTGCTAATGTCGGCCAATGATTGGGGGGATTGGCAGATTTCCAGCACTTTGTTCAGCCGGTCGTCGTGGGCTTGTTTGATGACCTGGATACGGCCGTACACATCTTCCATCGGCTCCTCATGCCCGCCCAACGCCAGACGAATCCCCGCCACCCCGGCAATCTTGTCCAGCGACGCCAGATAATGCCCCAGTCCCATGTTGTTGGTAATGCTTTCCGGGGCCTGGTGCGGCGTGATGCGGGAGAGAATGTGATCGGCCGTCAGCAGCACGTCATCCACCTGCAAGCAAACCTGCCCCGGACAATGGCCCGGCACGTGATAAACCTGAATACCGCCCACCGTCGGCTGGCCCTCCTCCAGCAAAAACTGTACCGGCAGCGATTGGTAATACTGCTTGCCAAACAAATATACCTGCATCAATTCCTGCCGCTTTTTGGGCGAGACGCCGGCCCCTTCCAGAAACAAGCCCACGCGCAGCGCGGCAAAAATGGCCCGCTCTTCGTGATTGGACAGCACCCGCCGGTCCAGAATATGCACGCCAATGGGCGCGTCGGTAAACTGGCGCACAAAGGGCAATCCGCCAAAATGATCAATGTGGCCGTGGGTGATGAGGATGCGGTCAATGTCGCTCAGGCTGATGGGGATGTGGAACTGCTCGGCTACGGCCGTAAACCCCTCCACCAGTTCATCATTTGCCTGGGCAAACCCGGAACCACAGTCCACCAGAATCAACTGATCGCCGTCATTGATAATATAAATATTATTGACCAGTCCGGGAAAAGATTGCACCGGAAATGTGTATATTTCCCGCCCGGCCGACGTCGTGAATTTTTGCGCAGTTTTCATGCAGGTAATTATAGCTGGTTTCAGGAAAATAGTGATTGAACCACAGGTGATTTTACTGAAACAAGGTTGATTTTACCGCAGAGATTTTTCTCTGGGAGACTCCAGATTCTTTGCGCCCTCCGCGTCTCTGCGGTTAGTTTTTTCAGTAGACTCATCCGTGGTTCGGGAAACGGCCGTAAAAAACCAATCAAAATACCGTTAAAAGAAGCACAATATCCAGCACAGTCCGGCAAAATGTGTCACAATACAAAGCATCATAGGCAATTATTCGGAGATTCAGCATGAAACGCATCCCTGTTTTATTTACGGCCGTAATCCTCATCATCCTCACCCTGGGCCTCGCCGCCTATGCCAACGCCACCGGCGAAAACGATCTGTTCCTGCCCCTGGTCGTTAGTCCCGAACCCACACCTACACCCCCCAGCGTCGAACTGCGCGGCCTGTGGGTTTCCCGCTTCGACTGGACCAGCTACGGGCAAGCCGCCAATCCCGCCAAAATTGACGAGATTGTGCAAAATGCCGCCGACGCCGGATTCAACGCCCTTTTCTTCCAGGTGCGGGGTACGGCCGATGCTTTCTACCAATCCGATCTGGAACCCTGGGCGCAGCGTGTCAGCGGCGGCGCGTTGGGACAAGCGCCCGACCCGCTCTGGGATCCGCTGGCCTACATGGTAGAACAAGCCCACACTGCCGGGCTGCAAGTCCACGCCTACCTCAACGTCTATCCCGTCTGGGGCTGCGGCGACCCGCCCGCGGCCGACGTGACGCCCACTCCGCTCTACCACCAACTCATCACCGAACATGGCGAAACAGACGGCGTTTCCAACGGCTTGCAGCAACTCAGCGACGGCACAGACTGTCTGGGCGGCTACCGCCGGGGTACGCCCGCCTCCATCTTTCTGGACGACCACCTCATCGCTGTGGGTAAAGATTTGGTGACGCGCTACGATATTGACGGCATCCATCTGGATCACATCCGCTACGGCGGCAGCGCCGCTTCCTGCGACCCGGTCAGCGCCGACCGCTACGGCGCAGCTTGCAACTTCAACGATGCCGGTTATGGCGATTGGCAGCGGGCGCAGGTCAACGGCACGGTGCGCCGCTTCTACGAGGAAGTTGTGCCCCTGAAACCGGGTTTGTGGCTCTCCGCGGCCGTCTGGCCCATCCACCAACTCGATCCGGCCTGGGGCTTTTCCGGCCATCCGCAGCAAGGGTACATTCACTATTACCAGGATTCCAAGGCGTGGCTGGCGGGCGGCTACATTGACAGCATCTCCCCCATGATTTACCCTGGCAGCGGCTACAACGGCTGCGACGCCAACGGCGATTACATCGAAGACGAGACGACAGATTACTGGCTGCGTTCCCGCTGGGAAACATTGGTGACGGATTTTCAGGCGGATGGCAACGGCCGTTACATCATCCCCGGCATCGGTACAGGCTACTGCAACTTCGACGAAATCGCCGCCCGTATTGAGATGTCCCGGCAAATCGGCACGGCCGGCCACGCTCTCTTTTCCTACGGGGATTTGCTGGCAAATGATTATTTTGATGATTTAGCGAATGGGCCGTATGCGGAAACGGCCGTGCCCCCCACCATCACCTGGCATCCGTAACAAATCACCCTCGGACAAGTTTGCTGGATATCTCTTCCGCTATTGGTATACATCTCGACGATGCCCGATTTTGACGATAGTCACGGTGACAATATCATCTTCAATTGTGTACAAAATCCGGTAATTGCCTTGCCGGAGGCGATATTTTTCCGCCCCTGTCAATTTTTTGCTTCCAGGTGGACGGGGATCATCTGCCAGTTGATCTATTGCTTTAAGTATCCGCTGCACATCTTTGTTGGGAATGGGACGCAAATCTTTAGCCACAGATTGTTTGAAGACAATCTTATAATTTGCCATGGGCCTGTAAATCCTGGAGCAGCGTCTCGTAACTCATCACAGGTTCATCCGCCCGATCCCGAAATGCCTGTAAATCCTCTGCATCTTCACGCAATTGCTCCCGGACCATTTGGTTAATCAGTTCAGAAATGGATCGGTTTGTTTCCGCCGATTTCATGCGCAGAGCCTGGTGTAATTCTTGTTCCATGTAAATCGTGGTACGTTTTGTTAGCAAACTCATATCTCACCTCATTTATCTTTACGGCGCTACAACATCATAACATTACAACATTGTAACGTCTTGACGCTGGTAAGTCAACGGCCGTTGCCCACATGTTTCAGATGCTTGTACTCCATCCCATTCCAATTTATACTATCAGTATGAACTACTACACTCACTTCATCGAACGATACGAAACCCCGGCGTCGGTAGAAGATGTCCTGCGACTGTTGGCCGAATACGGCCGTGCCGCTCGCATCGTGGCCGGGGGAACAGACATCCTGCTGGAAATGGAACGGGGCGCCCGCCGGGATGTAAAGGTTCTCATTGACGTCACCCGCCTCCCCGGCCTGGCGGGCATCACTCAGGATGAGGCCGGAACCATCCACCTGGGGCCATTAGTGACACATAATCAGGTTGTGGCCTCCGACTTGCTGGTGCAAAAGGCGCTGCCTCTGGCCCAAGCCTGCCTGGAAGTAGCTTCTCCCCAGATTCGCAACCGGGGCACTGTGGCGGGAAACCTGATTACTGCCAGTCCGGCCAATGACACCATTACCCCGCTGCGCGCTCTGAATGCTTCTGTCACGCTGGCTTCTCTGGGCGGCGAGCGGGTTGTGCCTCTGACTGATTTTTACACCGGGGTGCGGCGCACAGTAATGCGGCCGGATGAGATGCTGCTGGACATTCATTTTGCCCCCCTGCCGGAAAGCGCCCGGGCTATTTTTGTTAAGCTGGGACTGCGGCGGGCGCAAGCTATCTCGGTGGTCAACCTGGCTGTAAACCTGGATTTTGCCGCAGACGGACAAACGGTAACGGCCGTTGCCATCACCCAGGGCAGCGTCGCCCCCGTCATCATCAATTCGCCCGCAGCGGAAGCATATCTGGCCGGCAAGCAGTTGACTGATGACGTTATCGCCGAAGCAGCCCGGTTGACCGCATCTGCCGCCACACCCATTGACGATATCCGCGGCCCGGCCGATTACCGGCGGCAAATGATTCACACATTGGCCCGGCGCGCCCTGACCACTCTGCGGGATGGGCAGGAACGGACGCAGTGGCCGTCAAAGCCGGTGCTGCTGTGGGGCAATACGCAGGGGCATTTC
>JAJRTP010000163.1 GCA_024278255.1 Chloroflexota bacterium
CTGGCTAAAGGCAGCCCGCTGCAAGTCATTCTCTACACCGTCCTGAAATCCCTGCCCTTCCTCCTCATTTTTATCCCACTCCTCATCAAGGCGGTAAAAGATGAACGGGCTTTCTTCCAGCGCCACGCCCAACCGGAAATCGAATCCGGCGCGCTGACAAAGGAAGACGTGGCCCGGCTGGAAACGTTTACCGGCCGGATCAAGGCGCGCCGGTCGGTCAAAGGTCACCAGGCCCAGGCCCGGCTGCACCACCTGATACGCGCCCAACTCGACCTGGTGCGGCTGCACATTCACGGCATGGCCGAACCGGAAATTCTGGAAGCGCAACGGGCATTTATCCAGAAACTTAAAGCATGATGCGTGATGGATAGTGTCACGAATTTTTCGCTGCTTTGGGAGATTACAACAGATTGCGAAATAAACAGATGCGTTTACGGGAGAAAATCTGTTGCATTTCTAAATCTGTTGTAATCATGGCAAAAAATTAAGGACACTACCCATGATACGTAACAATTTCTCACGCATCACGCATCACAAATTTTATAAAGGAAAAAATCATGAAGACAATTGTAAAAACAACCATTTTACTCACCCTGCTGCTGGCCCTGGCGGCCTGCGGCCAAAAGACGGAACCCGCACCAACGGGCGTCCCCCCCGAACCGACAACGCCTTCGGAAACGGCCGTTGAAGGGGACATGGAAAATCTGACTGCGCTCACCGCCCATCCCTGGCAGTGGGAATCGTTCACCGGCCCGGCCGAACAGATTACCGTGGAAAATCCGGCCAGCTACAACATTGTCTTCAACAGCGATGGCTCGGCCAACATTGGGGCCGATTGCAACGCCGCCACCGGTTCCTACACGGCCGGGGGCGACGGCAGCCTCTCCATCCAGCTTGGCCCCATGACGCTGGCCGCCTGCGGCGAAAATTCCCGCAGCGATGCCTTTGTACAGCACCTCGGCGCGGCCGGTCACTACTTCTTTGCCGACGGCAAGCTGCGCATTGATTTGGTGGCCGATGGCGGCACGCTGATTTTCGCCCCCCTTGACGGCGGTGGAGACGATGGCGCTGGGGCCATGGCCGGAGCGCTGATGACGCAGCCCTGGCAGTGGGAGTCGTTCAGCAGCCCGGCCGAACAATTTGACGTAGACAACCCGGCAAATTACGTCGTCACCTTTAAAGAAGACGGCGCAGTAGAGATCAAGGCGGACTGCAACAACGCGGCCGGTTCCTACACGGCGACCGGCGAGGGGAGCCTGTCCATCCAGATTGGCCCCATGACGTTGGCCGCCTGCAGCGAAAGTTATCGCAGCGACGCCTTTGTACAGCACCTCGGCGCGGCCGGTCACTACTTCTTTGCCGACGGCAAGCTGCGCATTGATTTGATGGCTGACGGCGGCACGATGATTTTTACACCGGGTAATTAATAGTTTATTGCAGGACGATTTCGCAAATCGTCCTACATTTAAGGAGAGTGAAACATGCAAGTAGAAGTTCGTTACCGGCCGGCCTATGCCCTGGCAATTGTGACGCTGGATGACAAAGAAAAGATTCAGGTTGAAGGCGGGGCCATGGTAGGCATGTCCCCCGATCTGGAGATGAAAACGGAAGCCAAAGGGGGCTTTATGCACTCCTTGGGCCGCTCTGTTCTAGGCGGCGAGACCTTCTTTATGAATACCTACACCGCCAAAAAGCAGGGGGATTCTGTTGCTTTGGCCCCCACCCTGCCCGGCGACATTTCCGTGATCGAAATGAAAGGGGAAACGCTGCTGGTGCAATCCGGTTCCTATCTGGCTTCCTCAGAAGGGATCAAGGTAGACACCAAATGGTCCGGGGCCAAAGGTTTCTTCGGCAGTCATGGCCTGATCATGCTGCGTCTCAGCGGGCATGGCACGCTAATCATTTCCAGCTATGGCGCCATCCACCCCATGACGCTGGAAGAAGGGCAAACCTACGTGGTAGACACCGGCCACCTGGTGTCATTTGATGAAAAGATGCCCTTCAAAGTGAAAAAGGTGAGCGGCTGGAAAAGCACCCTTTTCAGCGGTGAAGGATTTGTGGTGGAATTAAGCGGGCCAGGTGACTATACGTTGCAAACCCGCAGCCAGGATTCATTCATTGCCTGGATTATTGCGCATACGCCGTCCAGTTCAACTTAAAGTTGCAGGGCGGCAAAGATGCAAAGTAGCAAAAAATTTGCATCTTTGCCGCCCTGCAACCCGCAACTCTGCATAACCGATTGATGGCGCAAAACGTTCCACGGTAACGTCAAATCAGGCGTTATTGAGCCTTCCTCTTGCAAGCTGTATCATTGGCGGCTTCATCAATCGTTTTATTTTACTTACACGAGAACCATTAGAAACGGAGGAATGAAAATGAGTACATTTATAGGTGTTGTTATTGGTATTGTGATTGCCGCCCTGATAAGCGGCTTGATCATTTACGTAGTAGGCAAACTGGGGCTTGGCCTTGAGGTAGACAGTTTTGGCAGCGCGGTTATTGCCGGGATTGTTATCGCCATTATTACCGGCGTTATCGTCTGGCTGCTCGGCCTGGTGGGCATTTCCCTGGGTGGCAGCAGCCTTCTGTCTGCGATTATCAGCCTGATCACAGCCGCCATCGTTTTGCTGATCAGTGACAAACTTCTTTCTGGTCTCAGGGTAGCCGGTTTTTTGGGCGCACTGATAGCGGCGGCGGCTATTGGCGTCGGCCACTGGCTCGTTGCCTGGGCGATCAACTTGATACTTTAGGTGTAACCACCAAAGTGACAGCCGCTTTTAAGTGACCGTCACTTTTGAGGGATGCCCTTCGGATTTCCGGGCAGAAGGTTAACTGGAACGACGGAAATCCGATGGGGTACGCCTTGAGGAATGTCCAATATGAACAGGTCTTCTGAACACGATATTGCCATTATCAATCCGAATTGGTCAGCCTTTGTCCTGCTGGTCACGATTCTGTCTGTGTTCAATTCGGCCGTTGCCTTGATTTCCCTATCGCCGGACGCCAGACTTGTTGTGCGGATGGTTAATGTGGGGATCAGCGTCATTTTATGGGCGGATTTTATCTATCTGCTGAGTAAGTCGCCGGATAAGCGCCGTTTTATGGGGCAGCAGCACGGCTGGATGGTGTTGTTGGGCAGTATTCCTTTTTTTCGCTTTGTCCGGATTCTCTGGTTTTGGTTGATTTTGAGGAAAAACGGCCGTACCCCCCGCGAGTTTCTCTCCCACATTGCCGTCAAACAAAATGCCGAAGGGACGCTGCTGCTGGTTCTGTTTATCAGTATCGTCGTTTTTGAGTTTGCCATTGTCTTTATTCTGGATTTTGAAGAAGGAGCGTCCGGCAGCAACATCCAATCCATCTC
>JAJRTP010000164.1 GCA_024278255.1 Chloroflexota bacterium
TCAGGGTAATGGCAAATATCCAGAGCATGGAACTCTGGATTGTTTCCTGCCAGCGTGATTGCCCTGTAGCTGATTTCATGGATTGGTAATTGGGAATTACTTGATTTCCCAATTACTGATTACTCAACAAACCCCGCACAACTTCGTTGACGAGACGGCCGTCTGCCTTTCCTTTTAGTTGGGGCATTAACCGGCCCATCACCTTACCCATGTCTTTCACATCCGAAGCATTTACCTCGACAATGGCTTGGGCTGCCAATTGCGCAATTTCTTCCCGGCTCATCATTTGGGGCAGGTAGGATTCGATAATGACCAGTTGCCGGCGCTCTTCTTCCGCCAATTCCGGCCGACCGGCTTTTTCATAATCGGCAATGCTTTCCCGGCGCTGTTTGGCCTGCCGGGTCAGCACAGCCTGGACGCCGGCATCATCCAGCGTAGTCTGCCCATCAATCTCTTCCTGCTTGATAGCTGCCTGTAACAAGCGCAAGGTATCCCGCTTTTCCTTGTCACCGGAGCGCATGGCATCTTTTACATCCGCGTTTAGCTGTTCTTTCAAGGCCATCATTTAACCTCCAGGTAAAATTGTAACACTGGCGGGGGGGGTGTCAACTGACGTATTACGTGTTGCGTATTGCGTATTGCGTAAAAGATTACGCAATACGCAATACGCTGTACAAACTGAGATTCCCTTCACGGCCGTCACTGCGAAACTGTTCTATGATCGTCAACCCGGCCGCCTGGGCCAGCACGGCCGTCTCCGCCTCATCAATCATACAGGCATACCGGTAGGAAAAACCGCCCCGCTGCCAGGTAAGCAGATAATCATTGGCCTCCACGTCCGCCGCAAACAGATTGATTTCCGACCAATCGCGCAGTTTGCGCTGCTGCCGTTCGCTGTCCATAAACTGCCAGGTGGAAAGGAAGATACGGCCGTCTTCCCGCACCCGCTCCCCCATCTCCCGCAGCAACTGCACCCGGTTTTCCCGCCCCGGAATGTGATGCAGGGCGGCCAGGCAAGTCACCACGTCAAATTGACCCAATCCTGCCAGGCTGCCCGGCCGGCTCAAATCCCGTTGGTACACCGTACCGCCGGTCATCTCCTGGGCTATTTGCAAGAGTTTCCCGCTGAAATCTACGCCGACATAGCGGCGTAACGCTCCTTTTTGCTGGAGATAGTGCCCGAAACGGCCGTTACCGCAAGCCACATCCAACAAATCCACCGGCGACCCCGGCAGCGCCGCCAACAGCCCGTCAAACCCCGGATTGATCGGCCGGCGCGTCTGGGAAAACGACTCGGCAAAGGAATCGTAAAAGGTCTGGTTTAAGGTCAGGAGTTTTTGGATGATTTCGGGGTTCATTTTGTCATTGATCTTTCTTGATTCTCTGCCGGTTGGTGACGAACCAACGACGGCCGTCTGCTGTCTCTACCCAGATGCCGGGATGTTGGTACGCCACGACAATGCCTGTCTGCCATTCATCATTGAGCAGGATGAGTACGGCCGTGCCCGCCCCATACAATTCGCCTAATCGTTTAGCCATCTAAAACCCAAAGCGGCACAGGGTGCCTTCTACCGAAGAGACGTAACTGCCGCCAAAAAGCCGGACGTGTACCAGCAGCGGGTACAAATTGTAAATGTCGTGGCGTGTGTCGAAAAAACCGGGGGATAACGGCCGTATCTCCTCATACCGCCGGAAAAAAGGCTGCCCAAACGTGCCAAACAGCGTCGTAAAAGCCAGTTCAACCTCCGGGTCGGCGTAATAGATGGCCGGGTCTACAAAACCGGTAATGCGATCCCCCGCCGCCAGCACATTCGTCGTCCATACATCACCGTGAATCAGCGACGGCCGTACCGGTTCCGCCAGCCATTCATCCAGATGCCCGCAAAACTGCTCCAGCCGAGATAAAGTAGATGCGGGCAAACGCCCCGCCTCCAAACCCATCCGCCCCATAAACATCAGCCGCCTTTCCCGGAAAAAGTCCAGCCAGGAACTCATTGGCCTGTTCAACTGATGCAAACCGCCAATCAGCGTATCCCATTCCAAACCATACGCCGGCGCAGTGATCGTGTGCAAATCGGCCAGCAATTCGGCCGCGTGTTCCTGCGCTTTAGCCGAAAAATGGCTCTGCCCCGGCAAAAATTCCATGATGAGCAGGCGGGGTGCGCTGTGCAGCACCGCCGGAACGGGCAAGCGGCTGTTTTCCTTCAGGTAGACCAGCATCCGCCCTTCGATGTCCAGTTGGGGGTTACGGCCGTCGTCCCCCTTCACCACAACTGTCTGCCCATCCGCCAGCCGCACCCGGTACACCTGCCCGATACAGCCGCCGCTCAAAGGCGCAATATCTACGACGGGTTGGGCTACGGCCGTTTCAATTTCTTTTCGCACATCCATGGTTCGGTATTCGGTAATCAGTTGCCGTTCACCGGTTACTGTTCACTGGGCTGGCGCACGAGTACATTATCAAAAGCAACTTTCGTATGGGGCTGGATAAAAGTACCGGCATCCAGCGCGATATTACCGCGAAGATAGGCACTGTCCGTTATTTGCTGCACCAGTTGGTCGTTGACGTAGACGGCAATAGTTGGCCCATTCGCCTCTACCTTCAGCCGGTTCATCACGCTGATTCCCTGCTTGATGGCCTCCGTCTCCGTCCAGTCATCCACAAAGCGCGTCCAGGAGCCGTCCCCGTTGCGCCGTTCCAGCATGTATTGGCCGTTGCCGTTGATTTCCAGGCGGTAAAACCGGCCGGGGTCCTGCACCCGGAACAAGACACCATAGGTATTGCCCAAATCGCCGCTGAGTTGACGGCCGTCTACCTCCAAAATAAAATCGTCAAAAGTATGGTCCGCCAATGTGGAGAATTGCAGCGTGTTAGGGGCGTTTATTTCGATGACAAGCTGCTCGTTGGTAACGGCCGTGACCCCCTGCGCATCCCCCTCAATTTCCCAGTTGCCCGTCTCCCCTGGCGCAAACGAATCCGAAAACAACACATCCGACTCAGACTGCGCAGTTTCTCCACCTCCGGTGCAGCCTGCCAACAACATCCCCAGCAAAAGAATAACCCCTAAATAACGCATTCTTAAACCTGATCCCAACAACTGCGTATTGCCCGAGTCCGCATAAAATTACCAGACAAAAAAATCTGTGTAATCTGCGAAATCTGTGGTTTTTTCAGCAAGTTCATATTTACGGCGCCGCCACACTAAAATCGTCAAAATGAACCACAGCCGCACCCGGTTCCAACGTGCTGACGCCTACACCCACATCCCCGCGCACAAACGTGGGGTCTTCTATGGTAGCCAGAGGGATGCCGTTTACAGACAGGCTCAACTGGTTGCCGGAACAAGTCGCCCGAATCAAATTCGTCGCCACACCCTGGTTGATGACATCAGAAAAAACATACTGCCCATTGTCGGTCAAATAGGTAATCTGGTCGCTGCCCGTCTGGTATTTGCCGATGGCGTAATAACCGTCTCCGCTAATCAGGAAAATGTAAAAATTGTTCTCGTCCTGATAGCGGCAAATCACCCCGTAAGCATTGTTATCCGGGCCGCTTACCTGGCGCGCCGTCGTCGTAATCACCACATTGTCAAAATCACGCCCCGGATTTGTCCACCAGATTTGCCCGGGCTGGCTGGTACTGATGCTCAAAACGCCGTCAGCAATTTCTACCACCGCGCCCCCCTGACTGTACTGTCGCCAGCCGCAATCCTGATCGCCGTTAAAATCGTCCTTAAACAACATCCCCTCCCCTTCACAGGTGTCCGGGGATGAGCCAATCAGCCCACAGGCTGACAAGAACAGTGTGGACAACATAATAAACAAAAATAAACCGCTAATCTTGCGCATGGTTCTAACCTTTGTTATCCGTTTGTCTCTTCCGGGCCAAGCATTTCTTCCAATGATTCAATCTCGCTGCCAATCTCTTCCTGTTGACGCGAGAGGTACAGATAATAAAGAAAGCCGCCCAGCCACAAGACTGCTACAAAAATGATAATAAATGTGAAATTAAACATAAGTTTATCTCCCGTTTGGTGTGGAGTGTACCTAAAAAGTTACAGGATGCAATGGGGCGTAATGCGTATTGCGTAGTGCGTAGTGCGTAGCGCGTATTGTGTGAACCGTTTACGCAATACGCATTACGCACTACAAATCACGCCAGCGAATCCCACAACGGTTCCGGCGTGTTCAGCATGTGGTTCTGGTAACGGGCCATGACAAACAGGGCATCGGACAGCCGATTGAGGTAAGGGATGACGTATTCGCCTACTGCTTCTTTGCGGTCTAGCGCCGAGACCACCCTTTCGGCGCGGCGGCAGACGGTGCGGGCGACGTGCAAATGGGCCGCCCCCACGGAGCCGCCGGGCAGGATGAAATTTTCCAAAGGACCTACGGCCGTACTCATCTCATCCATCAACTGTTCCAGCTTTTGCACATGCCGCGCCTCAATCTGGGGGATGGCATACTGCGCCTTGTCCTCCTCCGGAAAGGCCAGATCAGACCCCAGATGAAACAACTCATTCTGAATAACGGGCAGTTCCCGCGCCAGCAAATCTACCAGCCCGTGCGCCAAAGCCACGCCGATAAAGGAATTCAGCTCATCTACCGTGCCATACGCCTCCACCCGCAGGGAATCTTTGGGCACGCGGCTGCGGCTGCCCAGAGCTGTCGTGCCGTCATCGCCGGTGCGCGTATAAATCTTCGTCAATCGGGGCATACTTCTCTCCTTTTGTAGAACGATTTTGTAAATCGTTCTTTGAAGGGCGATTTACAAAATCACCCTACAGTGGTGTGATCAATACTTGCCAGATGAAGGCAATGATGACCAGCGTGCCGGAAACCAGTTGGATGGCAGTGGCAATCCCCCAGCCTTTGACGCCGCCCCAGCTTACTTTTACGGCCGTATCCCAATCCCGCCGCTTATGATACTCGCCCAACAACATCCCCAGAGCCAGACCAATAATCGTGCCAATGATCGGCACAATAAACGACCCCACAATCGCCCCAACCGTACCAAACAAGAGCGCCCGTTTAGCCGCGCCGCTCTTCTTCGCGCCAAACAACGGCAGCCACAAATCCGTCGAGGCGGCAAACACAATCATCAGCGACAACACCACAAAAAGCGGGATGCCAATCACCTCAAAATTCGTCTGCCAGGCATACAAGCCCAGCCCCATCCAGATGACAAAAATGCCGGGAATAATGGGAATCAATATCCCCAGCCAACCAATGATCATTAACACCAGGGCCACGCCCAAAAGTAAAACCTCATTCATCGTCGCATTTCCCGCAGGGCGATTTTGAAAATCGCCCTACCACATTACAAAATCCAATTTTAGCCCAAAACACCCCCGCCAATTATAAGATTCAGGTAAAAACCGGCATTCTCATTCCCGCCTCACCCTGCAGGACAATTTTGCAAAATTGTCTCACGTGCCATTCGTTGCCATTTTTGCAGGATTTCATCACTTGCCAGACCCGCGCTCAGGCGTTAATGTTGCTCTGCATGACAAATCCCACATATTTCTAATTTTGGAGGTGCAAATATGCGCACAAAAGTTATTATCGCCGGCGCGGCCGGCCGTGATTTTCACGATTTCAACACCGCTTTACGCGACAACGATCAAGTAGAAGTGGTGGCCTTCACCGCCACCCAAATTCCCAACATCGAAGGCCGCCGCTATCCGGCTGCTCTGTCCGGGCCGCTCTACCCGGAAGGCATTCCCATCTACCCGGAGAGCGATCTGGAAAAGCTGATCAAGGAAAACAACGTAGACGCCGTCTACTTTTCCTACTCAGATGTCCCCCACGAATACGTAATGCACCTGGCCTCCCGCGTTCTGGCCGCCGGGGCCGGGTTCCGCTTCATGAACCCCCGCCAGACGATGCTCAAGAGCAGCAAACCGCTGGTTTCCGTCTGCGCCGTGCGTACCGGCTGCGGCAAAAGCCAAACGTCTCGCCACGTTCTGAACGTTCTACAAAATGAGTTGGGCTACGAGCATGTAGTGGCTATACGACATCCCATGCCCTACGGCGACCTGGCAAAGCAAGCGGTACAGCGTTTTGCCACCTATGAAGATTTAGACCGGCACGACTGCACCATCGAGGAACGGGAAGAGTACGAGCCGTACATTGACCGCAATGCCGTCATCTACGCCGGAGTAGATTATGAAGCGATCCTGCGGGAAGCGGAAAAAGAGGCGGACATCATCATCTGGGATGGTGGCAACAACGACCTGCCCTTTTACCTGTCCGATTTTCACATTGTAGTGACTGACCCGCACCGGGCAGGGCACGAACTACGCTACCATCCAGGCGAGACGAATTTGCGTTTGGCAGCGGCCGTTGTCATCAACAAAGTGGTCACAGCCAATTACGATGACATCCTGACCGTACAGGAAAATGTGCGCCGGGTGAATCCCCAGGCTGTCATTGTAGAAGCGGCGTCGCCCATTTTTGTGGATGATCCGCTGGCAATTCGGGGGAAACGGGTATTGGTAGTGGAGGACGGCCCTACACTGACGCATGGGGAGATGGCTTATGGCGCGGGCGTGGTGGCGGCCCGTAATTTTGCGGCTGCGGAGATTATTGATCCACGGCCGTATGCCGTGCGCACCATTGCCGCCACCTACGAAAAGTATCCCGACACCGGCCCCATCCTGCCAGCCATGGGTTATGGCGGCGACCAGATTGCCGATCTGGAAGAGACCATCAACAACACCCCGGCCGATCTGGTCTTGATTGCCACCCCCATTGACCTGGGGCGTATCATCAACATCCAACTACCCAGCCAGCGCGTCCGCTACGAGTATCAAGCGGTAGGCGAACCGACATTGGCACAACTGCTGCGGGAGCGGTTTGGGAAGTGAGAAGCAGAATAGGTACACGGATTGGACAGATTAGACGGATTTTCACGGATAAATCAAGAGCAATCAGTGAAAATCCGTTAAATCTGTATTATCCGTGTATCCATTCTTGGGGCAACCTGTTAGTTTTTCAGAATAGCTGGTAAATAAAGTTGGTAAGAAAAATCATTCGTAAAATCGGCGTCTACCACCTGGACAACATTCAGGCGGGGAGCGGGAGAGGGGTCGTAGGCGTCCGAAACTGGCTCTCCTTGTTGTTTCATCACGGCCAGAATCTGGTCTACGGAGGCGTCGGGGTGGGCTTGTTTGATGATGGCCCAGGCGCCTGTCACGTGCGGCGCGGCCATCGAAGTGCCTTGTTTGGTTCCTGTACCGCCGCCGGGAATCGGGGCTACAATAGACGTTCCCGGCGCAAACAGATCCAGAAAATCCGCCCGGTTGGAAAAGGAAGCGACGTTATCCTGATCATCCGTCGCCCCTACGCTGATGGCGGAGGAAATGCAGGCGGGGGAACTGAGTGCGTCCCGGTAGCCGTTGTTGCCGGAGGAGATGATGGTGGCAATACCCGCTTCCCGCAGTTTGTCAATGGCGGCTTTACGGCCGTATTCACCCCCATCACAAATCTCCGTAAAACGGCCGCCACCCAAACTCATATTTACCGCCGCAATGTCGTACTCCTCTCGCAGATCGTACACCCGCTCCAATGCGCTGATCTGGTCACTGGTGAAAGAGAGGACGCAATCCGGGTAGCCGCACCAAGTACGGCTGGTGAAAAGGGAGTAAACCTGAATGGCAATGATGTCAGCCTCTTTGGCGACGCCAGCCATCTGCCCGTCATTTCCCGCGGCAATACCGGCTACGTGCGTGCCATGTTCGCAAAAACGTTGGGCTGTACTGTAACCGGCCGTCTCGTCCACGCAATCGTCAGCCGAGCCGGGAGCGGTGGAAGCGGCGGCCTGATTGGGGCACAAGGAGGTGGATTCATAATAAGCGCTGGTGGTGGAGTAGCACGCTTCGGAGACAATGCGGCTGCCGCCGGTGGTGAAGGCGGGATGGGTATTGTCCACGCCGGTATCCAGAATGGCGACAGTTTGCCCCGCACCGGTATACCCTTCCTGCCATGCCTGGTCGGCGGCGATGAGGGGGATGGTGCTGCTCAAATCGGGCGAGACCGGGACATCTTCTTCGATGACATTGACCAAGGCCATGTCATCCAGCAAATTCAGGGCAGCCGTATCCACTTCCAGGGCCATGTAAGGGATGAAATGGTAATCAGCAACAAGGCTGGTAGCGGTGCCGGCCAGTTGGGTGAGAACGGCCGTTTGCGCGGCATCCAGCGCGTCAGCCTGATCCCGCGATTGAGTGCTAAACACGGCCGTCGGCTCCAAACGCACAATCACCCGGACACGGCCGTATTCCTCCGCAGCAGCTATCAAGGCATCCATCTGTGTCGGAGGCGCAGGTTGGGCAGATACGGCCGTGTTCCCTCCAAACAAGTAGCCGAACATTACGGCCGTCAATACAAAAAACATTCCCCAAAAAGCAAAATGAACCCGTTTCGCTGGTTGGGGGCGAACA
>JAJRTP010000165.1 GCA_024278255.1 Chloroflexota bacterium
CTGTATATTCATTGAACTCGCCAACGCGCAGTCCTGTGACTGCACGGAAAACTACTGGGTGCTTTTTTAATCTTGTATATCGAAATATCATGTCTCTATCCTAGAGCATGTTTTATTATGAAACAAATCTAGTGCAAATCTACTGCTCTTTATTGCTTTCAATTTTACTATCTCTGACAGCTTACCCAAGCTGGGTTACTTGACATTGCTAGACACGATCCTGGTGAGTACTTTTGTCGTTACCGCGCTGGTCATTGTTTTTAATGTTTATTTGAAACGATTACAGGTGGACGGGAAGGAAAGTTTCGTCCAGCGGCTTGACAAATATATGATCTGGATTTATCCGCTGGCCTACATGGTAGCTTTTGCTTTCGTTACATTCTTTTTTACCTGATACCATCAGGTTTCATCATGGCAACTGCCAAATGTTTCACAAATAATATGGGGCAGCAGCCACCTACACTACCTAATTCCTTCCCCAAACCCATAAATGATACTTTTATGATACCGGCAATCCATGACGGCCGTTTCATTGTCCTATACACTACACTTGCATCCGACATGGGTGAATCCTTTTAATTGACCTGTAGGCATATACGATGACAATGACTCATATTAAAATGTATCACCCCGCCAACTATTGCATTAAAGTCAGTGGCACAATTGATCAAGAATGGTTTTCTTACCATGACAACATGGTTGTGGAAGAGGGGGATGCGGGTGAGGGTGGTAAACGGCCGTTTACCACCCTCACCGGACAAGTCGTTGATCAAGCCGCTCTTATGAGCATTCTCAACCATCTGTACGACTTGCAACTACCTATTATATCCGTTGAATATCTTGCCACAGAATAAATAAATTTAGGAGAATATATGACAACCCAACCTTCCAGAGACATCTTGCCCACCCCCGATCAACCCAACACAGAATTAATCACCTTTGACGCCAAAGACCCCGAAACAAAATTCCCGCCCATCACCCCCATACGGCCGCCAGAAGGCGCGCCCAACGTCCTCATCATCCTGCTCGATGACGTGGGTTTTGGCGCATCCAGCGCCTTTGGCGGCCCCATCCACACCCCCGCCGCCGAAAAATTGGCCGCCACCGGGCTGAAATACAACCGATTCCATACCACCGCCCTGTGCGCCCCCACCAGAGCCGCTTTGCTCACCGGGCGTAACCACCACACCGTCGGCATGGGTGGCATCACCGAAATTGCCACCTCCGCGCCGGGCAACAACTCCCTGCGCCCCAACAGCGTCGCCCCGCTGGCCGAAACCTTACGCATGAACGGCTACAGCACGGCGTATTTTGGCAAATGTCACGAAGTTCCCGTCTGGCAAACCAGCCCGATGGGGCCGTTTGATAATTGGCCTTCCCACAGCGGCTTTGAAAAATTCTACGGCTTCATCGGCGGCGAAACCAACCAATGGTCGCCCGAACTGTACGATGGCCTGACTCCTGTCGAACTGCCCGACGACCCCAATTACCACCTCACCGAAGATTTGGCCGACAAAACCATCGCCTGGATCAGCGCACAGCGTTCCTTGATGGCTGGCAAACCGTTCTTCTGCTACTTTGCGCCCGGCGCCACTCACGCCCCTCATCACGTCGGCCCCGAATGGATTGAAAAATACAAAGGCAAATTCGATCAAGGCTGGGACAAGTTGCGCGAAGAGACATTCGAGCGGCAAAAAGCGTTAGGCGTTGTCCCCGCCGATGCCCAGTTGACCCCGCGCCCCGACCTGATCGAGGCATGGGACGACATGCCCGCCGAACTGAAACCCGTTCTGATTCGCCAGATGGAAACGTATGCCGGCTTCCTGGAACATACCGATTACCAAGTTGGGCGCGTTTTGGACAAGTTGGAAGAAGGCGGTTTGTTGGAAAACACGCTGGTGTATTACATCATTGGCGACAATGGCGCGTCGGCTGAAGGGACGATGAACGGCACGTTTAACGAGATGATTAATTTCAACGGCCAGGCCGCTTTTGAAACCCCCGAATTCCTGATCGACCGTATCGATCTGTTCGGCAGTTATGATTCCTACAACCATTACTCCATCGGCTGGGCGCACGCCATGTGTACGCCGTACCAGTGGACAAAACAGGTCGCGTCCCACTTTGGCGGCACACGCAACGGCACAATTGTCCATTGGCCGAAAGGGATTGAGGGCAAAGGGGAACAACGGCAACAGTTCAGCCACGTCATTGACATTGCGCCCACCGTTTTGGAAGCGGCCGGCATTCCGCACCCCACCTTCGTGAATGGCGTACAGCAAAAACCGATTGAAGGAACGAGTATGCTCTACTCCTTCAACGATGCAGACGCGCCGGAACAGCACGAAACGCAGTATTTTGAGATGTTTGGCAATCGCGGCATCTATCACAAGGGGTGGACGGCCGTTACCAAACACAAAACTCCTTGGGAACTCGTCGGCGGCCACATGCTTGCCCTCGATGACGACGTGTGGGAACTGTACAACACCAACGAAGATTGGACGCAAGCCAACGACCTCGCCAAAGAGATGCCCGACCTGCTGCACAAACTGCAACGGCTCTGGCTGATCGAAGCGGTACGCTACAATGTACTGCCGATTGATGATCGCAGCGGTGAACGGCTCAACCCGGAACTGGCGGGACGGCCGGAACTGATCAGCGGCAATTCGCAAACGCTCTTCCCCGGCATGGTGCGCCTCACCGAACACGCGCTGATCAACACCAAGAACAAATCCTGGTCAGTAACGGCCGAAATTACCGTACCGGAAGCAGGCGCGAATGGCACGATCATCGCCCAGGGCGGCAACTTTGGCGGCTGGGCATTCTACGTCAAAGACAACCATCTTAAATACGTCTACAACCTGCTCGGCTTGCAAATGTTCACCGTCGAAGCCCCCGATCCGCTGCCCAGCGGCTTGATTCAGGTGCAGATGGACTTTGAGTATGACGGCGGCGGCCTGGGGCAGGGCGGCACGGCTTCGTTGTATGTGCAGGGGGAGAAAGTGGCAGACGGCCGTATCGAACATACCCATCCCATGATTTTCTCCGCTGACTCCACTGCCAGCGTGGGCGAGAAAGCGGGCGCGCCCATCTGCGACGATTTCTCACGCACGGGAAAGAACGCCTTCACGGGCAAAATCTCGTGGGTGCATATCGCCGTCGGCGATGACAGCCACGATCATTTCATTGATGAGGAAGATCGCATTCGCATTGCCATGTCATTGCAATAGGTTTGTTACGAGAGTGGTTCAATCTTCAAGATTGAACCACTCTTCATGAGAAGTATTGATGACACCAGCGCAAGTCAGCACAAAAACGGTGCAAGTTATCAACGATCTACATGCGCAGGGTATCGACTCTTACGTCGTGTTGCTGCGCCATTCGGCCAGAGTTGTGGACACGGCCGAAAACGATGCCGCACAGGAGTTGACCGAGGAAGGAGAGCAAGGAGCGCTTGCGTTCGGCAAAGCGTTACCCGCAGCCGCCCGCCTCTGCTTCCATTCCAGTCTCATCAATCGTTGTGTGGAAACGGCCGATTTAATAAAAGAAGGGTATCTGTCCGCCCACAACGGCGCGGCAACAACGCCAACCATCACCAGTAACGCCCTTTATGCTTCCTTTGCCCAAGATGTCGCCAAAATGGACAAAATCGCGTATGCGATGATGGAGAAAGGGGAGTGGGCGCAGTTTTTTAGAAACTGGTTCAATGGAGAGTATCCCACAGAGGCGATTGACCCTGCGGATCAGGCGGCAGCAGGGTTGCTGGCTTTTTTGATCGGGTTATTGGATGGAGAAACGGCCGTTTCTCACATTTGTGTCTCCCACGATTGGCATCTCTTTCTCATCAAGGAATATTACCTGCATTTACGACCGGAAGATCACGAATTCATCCAGTTTTTGGAAGGGGTGGTGATTTATGAGCAGGACGGCCGTTACTATATAACCAACCACCAAACAGACGCAATACCATTACCTGTTCCAGTAAAATAGAAAAGGAGAAATCTAAAATATGACTAACCCAACCCCCAATTACAACACTCATATCCCCGAAAAAATCATGACCCCCGACAGCGTGAAAACACGCATAGGTACACTTGAATTTTATGACGGCATTCCCACCAAAGAGACTGCCCAAAAAGTTTTTGACAATCTCGACTTCATACGCGGCATGGAAGTCTTTCTCAACTTCATTCCCGCCACCTCCATCGAAGGCATGCGCCTGGGCATGGTCGGATTAGGCGTTACCGCTTCCCATAAAGTCGCCATCATGGATCAACTGATGGATTCCACCTCCCTCTTCCTCACGGGCAATACCGACACTGTGTACGCCTCAGGCATCCTCGATCTGGAAAAAGATGGCCCGACAGTCGTCGAAATCCCGCCTGGCAGCGGCCCCGGCACGGTCAACGACGCCTACTTCCGCTTCGTCATCGACATGGGCGGCCCTGGCCCCGACCGCGGGCAAGGCGGCAACTACCTGATTTTGCCCCCCGACTACGAAGGCGACGTGCCCGATGGGTATTTTGTCGTCCGTTCCACCAGCTATATCAACTGGATTATTCTGCGCGGCTTTTTAGTAGACGGCAAACCGGATGCGGCCGCCGAAATGTTCAAAAACGGCCTCAAAATCTACCCGCTCGCCAGCAAAGACAACCCGCCAGCGATGGAATTCATCAGCGCGTCCGGGCTGGCGTTCAATACCATCCACGCCAACACCTATGAATTTTACGGTGAGTTGAACAATGTGATTCAGCGCGAGCCAATCAGTATGCTGGACCCCGAACTGCGTGGTCTGGCTGCCAGCATCGGCATTCAAAAAGGGAAACCCTTCGCCCCCGATGCCCGCATGAAAGCGATTCTGACCGAAGCGGTCGCCGTGGGCAACGCCACCGCCCGCTCCATCTACTTCCAATTGCGCGAAGAAGGGGCGTACATCTACGAAAGCGGCTACTGGAAGACCGCCTTCATTGGCGGCGATTACCGTTGGTTGCGTGATGGCGGTGATGGCGGCCGTTACCTGGATGCTCGCACCTACTTCTTCTACGTCGCCACCGTCAACACCCCGGCGATGGCCCTGAAAATGATCGGCAGAGGCTCTCAATACGCCCTCTGCGACAAAGACAAAAACGGCGACATCTTGTACGGCGACAAAAACTATAAACTGAACATTCCCGCCAACGTCCCCGCCAAAGATTTCTGGTCAGTGGTCATCTACGACCCGCAAACGCGCTCCGAATTACAAACCGGACAGCCCTTCCCCAGCAAAAACAACAAGAAGGATGAGCTGATTTACAATGATGATGGTTCTGTAGACCTCTA
>JAJRTP010000016.1 GCA_024278255.1 Chloroflexota bacterium
ATGGGGTTCTTAACAATCTGCTTGGTTTCAAAATCTTTGAGGGAGATGACAGCAACACGGCCGTTAGCCTTATCATTGATAAAGAGAAACTCACCGTCATAATCCCCTTCCGTTTCACTCAACGCCGGGTGATGGGTGTCTCCCCATCTAATGTCGCTGTCAGTTCCGGCAACATTGCCCTCGGCCAAAATCTCCATTGAGTCTGTAGCGCCATAGCCATACCCTTGCCACGGTTCCGGGGTAAACACAGCAATCTTCTTGATAACGCGCATGGAGGGCAGCCCCACGACATATACCTGACCGCCATGTCCACCAGAAGCAAACATGACATATTCATCCTGCATACCGGAAGGCGTATACGTCTTCACGGCGGCCAAAATATCATCCGGCGTCAAACCGCGGGCCTCAGCAATGGCGGCGGCATCGCCGGACACGGTGGTTGAGCCGGAAGATTCCGGGGCAGCCGCCTCATCAGATTTGTCGCCGCAACTGACCAACAAGCCCACGCCAATTATGACGATCAACAGGCTTGTCAGCATTAACTTGTGTCTGTAAAACCATTCTTTCTTCATTCGACCTTCTCCTTAGAATTCCAACTATGTGTGTAAACTGGTAAAAACTGTCCATAAGCATTACCTGGGCAGCATGATAGGATAACCTTATCCTAAATAGAGAAGGCCTTCATTGCAGAAATGCAATTAACGACAAAAAAGATTGAGAAGTGGGGAGGATTTGCTGATTGGTATATGAATGGCTGGTGATCAGACACCAGCTACTCGTCATTTACCAGCTATGAGGCAGCACCAGTGGGTATACGCGGCGGTAAATCTTCAGCAATGACGACAAGTTCATGCGCCTGACACAGGGTAACGCTCTTGCGCCCGGAACAAACAATGCCAGCCTGTTCCCATTTACTGAGCAGGCGGCTGACCTGATAAGCATTAGTCCCGGTCATTTCAGCCAGGTCCTGACGAGAAAGGGGCATGTCAATCAAGATACCGGCATCTACTTTTTTGCCGAATTGGCGCACCAGTTGCAGCAATGTTCGGGCCACCCGTTGCTCCACACGACGTGTAGCCATTTCGTGCAGTCGTTCCTGCAAATCGGTAAAGCGGCGGGCAATCATCTCCATACTATTGAGAGCCAAATGAGGATAACGCAGCATAAGCTCCCGAACAACTTCCCGATCCCAACCTAACGCCAGACTATCTTCCACAGCTTCTGCCGCAACCGGGTAACCCATCCCGCCCAATGCAGAGATGATGCCCATGCCGCCGCCCGGCCCCAGGACTTTAATGATAATTTGGTGACCTTCCGGCGTTATTTGGGTCAACTTAACCTGGCCCCTAACCAAGATGTAGAATGCTGTGGAATCTTCCCCCTGATGGAAATAATATTCGCCCGCCGAGACGCGACACAGCCGTGCCTCATCCAGCACTTCCTGGCAGACAGCCGGTTCCAGTTCTTGAAACAGAGGACTGCGTGTCACTATTCCGTAAGCATCTTTTACTGATGCACTCATAGCAAAATGGTAACATACAAACGAAAATTCCGCATATCACAAAATCGGAAAAATTGACAACGCCTGTCCCCGGCAGGACAATAGGTTATGGTCGAAAAAATTCGGGTATTTATTGCCATTGAACTGCCGGATGCAGTCAAAACAACGTTGGCCCAGACAGGTAAAAAGCTGGCGCAGCAGTTGCCGGCCGGTTCTGTGCGCTGGGTGAAGCCGGAACGGATACATCTGACGCTGCGTTTTTTGGGAGACACGGCCGTCACCCAACTCCCCGCCATCACCACCCAACTCGACGAACTGGCTGCCCAGCACACCCCCTTCAACCTTCACCTGGACAAACTGGGCTGCTTCCCCAACCGCAAACGGCCGCGCGTCATCTGGGCCGGCATGGCGGGGAACACCAACGCACTGCTGGCGCTCAAGCAGGATTTGGATAAGCGGTTGGCGTCACTGGGTTGGGAAGAAGAGGGACGGCCGTTTCAAGCGCATCTTACTCTGGGGCGGGTCAAAAACAGCCGGGCTGTGTCTCAAGTTAAGTGGGGGGTCGAGTTGGAGAAAGTGGTGCTGGGGGTTACGGCCGTACATCTCATCGAAAGCCAGCTACAGCGCAGCGGCCCCATCTACACCATCCGCCACACCAGCCATTTGCAACTGAACACTGAAAACTGATTACCGATTACTGAAAACTGATTACTGATTACCAACCACCGCCATATCCGGCATATACGCCGGATACTCCAGCGGTGTGTACAAAAATTGCTGCACTTCCTTCCGCGAACGCAGCCAGATGACCCGCTTAGTCGGGGCCGCCTCATTCAACCGGCCCACCACATCCGGTTTGGCCCGGTGCGGATAATCCCACACCCGGCGCAAAAACTGAAATACCTGGGGATCAAACAACGGCTCCCGGCAGCCCCGCGCCATGTCCGGCCGGGGACGATTATAATATTCTACCCGCCGTTTCAGGGTGCGCCAGGTACAGACCATCGGGTGCAAATCCAGAAAAACCACCATATCAGCCGCATCCAGCCGCATATCCAGCGTTTCCCGGTAATTGCCGTCCATCACCCACTGCCGGCGCTGCACCAGGCGGGCTACTTCTATCCGCCACTCATCCAGAGGCGTTTCCACCCAACCCGGATGCCAAAAATGCCGGTCCAGGTGAATGACAGGCAGTTCCAGACTGGCGCCCAACTGCCGGGCCAATGTAGATTTACCCGAACCACTGGAGCCAATGATAATGGCTCGATTGATAGCTGAATTATGCGGCTGATACTGCGAAGACCTTATTTGGTGTTCAAACCGTGTCATTATGGGATAATCAGTTAAAGGTAAAGTGGCTGCGATGGTGTCATCGTTGCTTGATTGCCAGGAAAAATAGTGCGAATTGCTTGTCATACTTCATACCCATTGTTAAAAGTGCTTGATTTGACCCAATCCTAAAGGATCAGAGAACAAGTGTGAGTGAATTTGTCGTAAATAGTTCAATAACATCGGACAAAAGTACCACCAACCGCTGGGTGCTTTCCCATTTTCTGCACCAAAAACTGCTGATTGTGGCGATGTTTCTGGGGGCCTTTGGCAATGCCGCCCTGGCTGCGGTGATTCCGGTGATGCTGGGTGTGGCTTTCAATGCCGCTCTGGCCGATCCGCCCGACACCCGCCGAATTGGGTTGGCCGCTCTGGCCGTGATCATCAGTCAGGCGGTACGCTCTGTACTGCAACTGGGGCGCAATTTCTCCAGCGCCGTCATCGGCGAACGGATGGAACGGGATATGCGCGAGGAACTTTATTTGAGCCTGCTGGCCAAAAGCATGACCTTCCACGACATGCAGCCAGTGGGGGACACGATGGCCCGCGCTACCAACGACGTTCACGAAGTCAATCTGATGATTTATCCGGGGGTGAATCTGGTCATCGGCTCGGCTAATTTTTTGCTGATGCCCTTGTTGTTAGCCCCGCGGTACCATCCACTGCTCATTATCCCCCCGCTGTTTTTCGTTCTGTCTTACGTTATTGCCCTGATTCGCTATTTGCGCGTTCTGGAACCGGTATCGGATTGGGTACGGCGCTCGTTTGGCCTGATGAACAGCCGGCTGGCGGAAGCGATTGATGGCATTGAACTGGTCAAAGGGTCGGCGCAGGAGGATCAGGAAACGGCCGTATTCCAACACAACGCCGCCGAGTACCGTAACGCCACCGTCCAGCAAGGCTACATCGAAGCCCGCTTCCTCCCCCTGCTCCTGATGGGTCTGACCACCGCCTTTGGTTTTGGTCTGGCTCTCTATCTTTTCCAGCAAGGCCAAATCAACGTGGGTGACGTGGTAGCTTACATGGGGCTGCTCTCCCTGTTCGGCTTCCCCACCTTCATTTCCCTGATGGCTTATTCCCGCATCTCCCTGGGATTGGCCGGGGCGCGGCGGGTGCTGGAACTGATGAATGAAGAAACCGATCTGGACGAGAATGTAGGCGGCGACCAGGGAGAGATTGTCGGCGCTGTCCAGTTTGAGGCCGTCTCCTTTGGCTATGTGGACGGGGTTGAGGTGCTGCAAAATATTAACTTTACGGTGCAGCCGGGGCAAACGGTAGCCATTGTGGGCCAGACGGGATCGGGTAAAAGCAGTGTGGTCAAGCTGTTAAACCGAACGTATGATGTGGGTCACGGCCGTGTCCTGATTGACGGTATTGACGTGCGCGCCTGGAACCTGGCTGCCCTGCGCCAGCAAATCTCCATCATCGAACAAGACATCTTCCTCTTCTCCCGCTCCCTGGCCGACAATATCGCTTTTGGCTGCCCTGGCGCCACGCGGGAAATGGTCATCGAGGCGGCCAAAGCAGCTCAGGCGCACGACTTTATCCTTACTTTTCAGGACGGCTACGACACGGTGATTGGCGAGCGGGGCGTCACCCTGTCCGGCGGGCAGCGGCAGCGGCTGGCGCTGGCCCGCGCCTTCCTCACCAATCCCCGCATCCTGGTGCTGGATGACTCCACCAGCGCGGTAGACAGCGCCACGGAGGACCAAATTCAAAAGGCGATCATCCACGCCGCCAGCAACCGCACCACGTTTCTCATCACCCACCGCCTCTCCCAAATCCGCTGGGCCGACCTGGTGCTGGTGATGCGCAAGGGCCGGCTGGAAGCCCAGGGCACGCACGAAGAATTGATGCAGACATCCCCGGCTTACCGCCGTATTTTTGAACAATATGAGGCTGTGACATGAAACCTTTGGTCAACTACTGCCGCTGGCACGACGCATCTTTACGTTTGCGAGGGAGGGATGATACGGCCGTGTGGGGCCAACTCGTCTACCGGGACAAAGAAGGTAACGAAACCACCCAAAACTTCCGCTACCTTTTGCAAACCCGCCAACTCACCCTGGAAGAAGCCGGTGGTGAAAAGGTTATCATTTTAGACGAAATGGGTGTGGTCATGAAAAGCTAATGTCTTTATGGAATGTATATCCGCCCCCGGCCGAGATGGTTCTCTAAATTCAGACTGATTTCGACCAGTACATCAGCACACTGCTCACGATAGCCCAAATCAGTCAAACGCTCAACATTACCTATTGTCAAAACGGGCAAGGAATCCAGTTGATTTTCCTCTCGAATGGTGTATTCCAGTGAGGTCTCGCCCTTCATGTTGCGATTATTGGTGATGAGGATGAACCCGTTAGCTTGAGCAAAGCGCCATACTGCCCTATCGTCACTGTTGACAGGCAAATCAATATCGCGGAAAGTTACCAATTCCAGACGCAATAACTCAAGCCACCCCACCGACGCCAATGTGCCCCAGAGAAGTTGAGCGTACCCTTCAATATCGTGATCGCTTAAAAATTTTACTGGCTCTGGCCCCACTGCATTTTCCTGGCTCTGAGTTTGGCGTATATCTCTTCCTGACCCGGTTTGGGCGGCAGCGCCGCAACGTTAGCCAGGTGTTCCCGATTATATTCGCGCCAATACCGCTCTGTCTCCGCAGCTTCTTGCAGGACTTGTTGATACTCGGCTTCCACTTCTTCCCGGTGTGCTTCAATATAGGCCAATACGCCTTGTATTTGCTGTTCCGTCAAGCCAAACCAGTCTCGAATTAAATGAGGCGGCCATTCATTTTCCAGATGTTCCATGATCGTGTAAAGCGTAATCCGCGTGCCGGCAACCGTTAAACCACGACTTGTTCTAACGACAACATCTGGCATTGTGGCTACTGCATTCATCTTTACACCTCTTTACGCAAAACATATCTGCCTAACCTACACCTATTCTACCATATTTATGTTCAGATAATGTTAAAAACTCGTCTACCGGGACAAAGAAGGTCACGAAACCACCCAAAACTTCCGCCACCGCCTGCAAACCCGCCAACTCACCCTGGAAGAAACAGATGGCGAAAAAATAATTCTTTTGGATGAGATGAGTGTAATGGTTAAAAGTTGAACATACAATATGATAGCCTACTGGCAGACATTATAAAAACAACTTCATTCTATACACTTTGTCTCCAATAAGTAAAAACCGGCATATACTTATTAGCACTTTGTTCAATTTTTGTAAGTTCCCACCCTTTTGCTTTGAGGCGACGAGATATTTTTCGGCGCTCCAAATCCACTTCTCTTTTCCATCGCATTAGACGTTGATTTGACCAATTTTGGTCAGGTACTGGGAAGGAATGGGTTGATACAAAAAGTTCCTGTTTTGTTGATTTATGAAAGACCTTCAAAAAAACCCGCTTTTCTTTCCCTCCAATCAACACCCTTTTAACAAGATTATGTCTTTTTGTTTCTTCGATTTGAAGAACCAACCTGCAATACTCAAACCTCACCGTTGCACCATACAATATCTTAATCAATTCTTGAGACATTGCTTGCGCTAATCTAGGAGTCAGTTTAAGTTTATCTATGATTTCTTGCAACTGTGATGGATTAATTGTTCTCGAAAACATTTGTGTTTCACTTGACAACCAGAACTCTATCCAAAAATCCTGGCCTCTTCCATTTAACTTGATTACTGGAGGACTGAGGATATCAATTATTGAATTCCGAGATCGGGTTTCCAAATAATATGACTTCGAGAAAGATCCCGTCATAGGTTGGACAGAAAAACTTTTGATTTTGTGATTGATTTGCTCAAGCAAGTATATAAATTTTTGGACATCATGCGGAACAAGTTCGACTATAGCCGGATTATATCTTGCATCGGGACCAGAAAAAATAAGCCAAATATACCAACTAATTGTTGTGCCTTCATCTTCAGGATATTTTGAATATGTGATGGGCTTCGGGTACACTATCAAATATCCACCAATCACCGGCAAGTTCAATTCACGTTGCAGCTCTTCTTCTGGAAATAACATCTTTTACCTCAATCTTTGCCCTTTAACTATAGTGCTTTGTTACCTCAACAACATGATTTCCTCGGCCGTATACCCCAACTCCTTCAAAACCTCGGCCGTATCCTCCCCCACATCTCCCCCTACCCGCCAATAAGCCGCCTCCGTCCCGGAAAATTTGAACGGGCTGCCCACCTGCTTTTGCGTCTCACCCTCCCCTTTGGGCACATCTACAATCATCTGCCGCGCCTGCACTTGGGGATGGTCAGTCATTTCCGGCACAGTCAGCACCGGTTCCACGCACACATCTAGGTTAGCAAAGATGGCTTGCCATTCGGCTAACGTTTTTTGGGCGATAGCGTCCCGGATTTCCTGCTTGAGGGTTTGCTGCACGGCCGTATCCCCACTCGCCCCCTTCTCCACTAAATCCGGCCGCTCAATTGCCCGGCAAAACCCCTGCCAGAACTTCGGCTCCAGACTGCCTACAGAAAGGTAACGGCCGTCCCGCGTCTCGTAAAAATCGTAAAAACTGCCCCCGTTCAAAGCCCAGCCCTCCCGCTGCGGCGCTTCCCCGGCCAACAGCCAGCCGCTGATGACGTGCGCCTGCCAGAAAATGGACATATCCAGCATACTGATGTCCACCAGTTGGCCTTCTCCCGTTTGTTGGCGATGGATGACGGCCGTCAAAATCCCCACCACCGCGCCAAACGCCCCGCCGCCAACATCCGCAATCTGCGCCCCCAACGGCGACGGCCCTGCCTCCCGCCACCCCGAATGGCTCATCAGTCCCGACAGTGCCAGATAATTATTGTCATGCCCCGCCCGGCTGCGGTACGGCCCCGTCTGCCCGTACCCCGTCACCGCGCAGTAAATCAGCCCCGGATTCCAGGCCGAGAGCGTCTCATACCCCAGCCCCAGCCTGTCCATCACCCCCGGCCGAAACTGCTCCAGCACAATATCGTAACCGCCCGTCGTCACCAGCCGCTGCACCACCTCCACTGCGGCTGGCTGCTTCAAATCCAGGGCAATAGAGCGTTTATTCCGCCCCAAAACCCGGTGCCACGCCGAAACATCCCCGTCATATGGTGGAATAAAGCGAGCCATATCCGGCCGTCCCGGCGCTTCCACCCGCAGCACGTCCGCCCCCAAATCCGCCAGCATCATAGAGCCAAACGGGCCGGGCAAAAGGGTGCTAAAATCGAGAATTTTCAGAGAGGAGAGAGGTGTAGTCATGGTATTCGGTCTCCAGTAATCGGTGAACAGTAATCGGTGGACGGTAATTGGCATTCGGTATTCGGTTTTGCCACGAAGTTTTCGCCATGATCGCAAGCGTACAAAGAATCAGAAAAACAACGAATCGCATCAGTTGAGAAAATTCGTTCATTCCTCAATTCGTTGTACTCCTGACGAAAAATTGAGGACACAAACCAATTCGCATCACGCCACCTTTATCACCCCGCAAACCGGCGCGTCCCAGTCAAGTTGGCTGTTTTCGGCCAGCATTCGGTCAATTTGGGCGGCAATCTCTGGCGGAAATGGAGAGAGGCGGCGTTGTTCCAGATTGGCGTGTGCGCCTAAAACTTCCATCGTGGCCGCCAGCTTGCCGGTTGTTTCGTTGATCATAAAGTGCATGAAATGGATCAGTTTGGCAGAACGGGCCAGCATTCGCGTGCGCACAACCACCCTTTCCCCCGCGTGCACTTCGGCCAGATAGCTGATGTATTGTCGCAAGGCAAACCCGCCACTGTTCGTCCCATCATAATACGCCTGATCCATGCCAAAGGCGGCAAAGAAATCCCAGGCGGCATCATCAAATATGGCCACGTACCAACGCACGTTCACATGCCCCATCACGTCCAGATACTCTTCGGGGATGGTGACACTGTTGTAGAGGGGAAGTTGGGCCAATTGAGTCAGTTTAATCATAAGGTAACAATACCACAACGCAGCCTGAGCTTATCGAAGACGATTTCGGCAAGCTCAACCTACGAGAGGAACGGATTTTGCGTAAATCCTGATTATAAGTTTCGCAGCGCCCGCAGCCGTTTTAATGATGACTCCATATCCCGGCCAAAGAGCGTGATCAGCCGTTTATATTCATCATATAAGACGGAGTAAATGGCGTGATGCTGTGGGTTGGGCTGGATGATGCGGCTGGGCGGAGGGGTCATGGCTGGCACGGCCGTTTCTATCGAATCATAAGCGCCACCAGCCACCGCACCCAAAATAGCCGCCCCCAAAGCGCTGGCATGTTCCGTGGCGCAAACTTCCACAGGCAAACCAGTCACATCGGCATAAATTTGCAGCAGCATCTCGTTTTGGGTCAGACCGCCGCTGACGCGCAAGGTATGAACCGGCACCATATTCATAAACTTAAGCAAAGCGCTCATGTAATTTAGCCATTTGGGACTTCTTTGGAGAAGCTCCCATCATAGCTACCATATCAATCATATGCTGAAATATACCTTCAACAGCTAGTAGGGAAGATTTTAAAAATCGATGGAAATGGGATAGCATGAACCCTTGGACTAGCTTATACGAACATTCAAAGCTGAGTTCATATATAGGTTTTCCTGTTTTTTTGGCAGCCAGAGCCATAATAATACGAACCAAGAGATAAAAAATTAGTGCTGAATAGATTTCAATCATGATCCCGTTTTTAGTTCGAGAAATGATGTTGTCCAGTTTCAGAACGTTCTTGATAAGATTGAAAAATATCTCAATTTGCCACCGAGAAGCATATACATCATAAATAACTTGCGGAGTGAATTCTGAATTGAAGATATTGGTAACGTAAAATCGCCATTCTTCTTCATAAAACACACCAACCAGACGAATTTTATCATTGAAACGCGGGTTGGCGGCTTTAGATAAAGTGACAGTCAGGTCTACATAACCAGCAGCAACCTGTGCGTTAAGGAAGTAGCCGATTTCTGATAAACGTTGCCCAACTAAATGCTGATAACTATTGCAACTTACAGCAGTAATAAGGGGGTCACAGCTACTTTTCAAACGCATGACAAAAAAACTGCCAACCATAATGATCTTGTTTATCAATCCGTATGACCAATACCCTAAATCAATCAGATAAAGACAGTTTTTTGCTTGAGTTACAAATCGAAACTGGCTATCGTGCCGTTTCCCACTGGTAACTTGTAATTTTGTAACCGCTTCTGTCTTCATCGAGTATTTTGCATTCAATTTTAGACTTGATTTTCCTTTATGTACGCTCTCAAACACCTTTTCCATTGTCTTGCTCAGGGCAATTACACTGCCATCAATAGCAAAGGCATCTTTGAATTGTTTGAGAAACTTGTTATCTTCGGCATTGAGAATATCCGTATACCGAGAGAGCAGATGGTTATACACGCCACGAAATAAATACCAACTCACATTACTCAACCGCTTACTGACGGCCATCTTGGACAATGTTGTTATGTTCTTGTCAGGAAATAAGATAAGAGCTGCACCTAAAAAGAAGCCAACTAATTGTAAAAGTGACCCCCTATTGGCAGGTTGACTGGAGGAAAAGACCATTAGCCAAAAAAACAGCGCACAAATAGCTTTCGTTTTCTGTGGTCTTGAACCCCGTGTTTAATGAACAACGCTTCTAATTCCTCATCTGACAAAATATCTTGAAATTTTATCTGTTTGTCTTTGATTTCTTCTTGGTCTACTATCTCTACTTGGGTTGCCATACTCACTCCTTGTCATTTCATTGGTGATTAAAGGAGGATATGGTAACTCATCTTGACTATAATTGACCAAAATCTGAAAAACACTTACAGAAAAATCCTTAAGTTTACGAATATGGAACCGGCACATTCCCGGCGGCAAAAGTATCTAAAATGAGGCGCGTGCCCAAAGCCGTAGCCTCAATCAAAGCACGATAGACCGCTTCCGGCGGCGTTTGCAGCGAATACCCCAGAATAACGCCGCTCAAATCGGCATCCACCAGAGGCGTGCGGCAGCCATTCCACCAATCGAGCGCCAGCAGCCCGCTTTCGCCCGGCCGCAAACGAGCCGCTTTTTCAGTCAGTTCTTCGTGGGATTGCTTGGCGTAAGTCGTAAACCAGTTAAAAATATCACCGACGGCCGCCTGTCCGGCTTCGTAACCAAATTTTCCCGGCAAAATGCCATCTTCCACCACCCCGCTGATACCTTCGCACAACGATTCGTGGTCAGCCAGAAGCATGTGACAGGTAGAGGTGCCCATCGCCATGTACAACACACCATCGCCAGTAACCCCGGCGCCAATAGCTCCCGCATGAGCGTCAATAATGCCCGCCCCGACTTTGACGTCAGTAGGCAGGCCCAGTTTTGCTGCCCATTCAGGGGTTAATGGGCCGATTGCTGTGCCGGGAGCGGCCATTTCCCCCCACCCTTTTGTCTCGTAAAAATCGCCTAAATCAGGTTGGACTGCCTGGAGGTAGCCGGCATCGGGATAACCGTCTGCTTTGTGCCACAGTCCCTTGAACCCGGCGGCGCAGGTGTTGCGGGCAAATCGCCCGGTCAACTGCCAAACCACCCAATCGCCCCCTTCAACCAGCAATGTCATCTCTGCGTACAAATCGGGGTCTTCTTCCAGAATTTGCAGCCCCTTGGGCAGCAGCCATTCAGAAGAGATGATACGGCCGTATCGGGCCAGCCAGGGTTCATTGCGTTCCGCAGCTACGGCCGTGATCCGGTTCGCCTGATCTTGCGCCGCATGATGTTTCCATAATTTCGGCCAGGCATTAGGCGTTTGCCGCCATCTGTCCTGTTGACATAAAGGCAACCCATCAGCCGCCACAGGCAAGATAGTACACGCGGTAAAATCAATCCCTATGCCGCTAACCTGTGTGGGATCAGCCACGTGAACCAACACATCCCGGATAACTTTTGTCAGGCCATCCAGCCAATCCTGCGGCTGCTGCAAGGCCCAATCTGCCTTCAAATTTACCTCGCTGTCAGGCAAAACGCGATCAATAACACCGTGTTGGTAAGGAGCCACGGACATAGCTGTGATGTGACCCGTCTCTATTTCCACCAGCATGGCCCGAACAGATAATGTGCCAAAATCCAGACCGATTGTGTACATAAGCTAAGATACTCCCTTTTTGAAAACGGTGTTGGCGTATCTGCGTATTGTTGTAGCGGTAATGTTAATCTTTCATGTTTTCTGTGCTTTTACCTGTTGTTCAATCCAGGCATAGGTTTCGGCAATGCCCTCTTTGAGGAAATATTTTGCGCGCCAGCCGGTGGAATAAATTCGTTCATTGCTAAAGTTACGGGACTGCACACCCACGGGGCCATCAATATGTTTGATGTGAATGGTTTTACCGGACGCTTCAGCAACGGCCGCAACCAGCTCGTTTACGGTAACATACTCCGGGCAGCCGATATTGACAGCACCTTGCAAATCAGAGTGCATAAGCCTAAAAATACCCTCCACCATGTCGTCCACGTAGGTGTATGAGCGAACGGCCGTACCATCCCCCCATACCTCAATCGTTCCCCCGTCTTCCACCTCTGCCACCTTGCGGCAAATCGCGGCTGGCGCTTTTTCCCGCCCCCCAGTCCAGGTTCCATAAGGGCCGTAACAATTCTGGAAACGGGCAATGCGCACCGTCATACCCTGATTGCGTTCGTAAGCCAATGCCATCCGTTCCGAATACAGTTTTTCCCAGCCGTATTCATTATCCGGATTGGCCGGAATTGCCTGCGCTTCCGTCATTTCCGGCTCGCCCGGCTGCATATCCCGGTAAACACACACTGACGAAGAGAAAAAGTAACGGGGCACGCCCATATCGGCCGCCTGCCGGGTCATGTGGATATTAATCAGGGCGCTGTTGTGCATAATCTCACATTCAGCCGAGTGGATGAATCCCATACCGCCCATGTCAGCAGCTAACTGGTACACCTCATCAAACGTACCCTCGTTCAAAGTGAGCGCCGTGGCGCAATTCTCCGCCTCTCGTAAATCCAGAACGAGAAATTCGTCGGCAGCCGAAGTTTCAAACTCATGCTCCTTGATATCTACACCGCGTACCCAATACCCTTCTTTTTGCAATTTCTTAACCAAGTGACCGCCGATAAATCCACCAGCGCCGCATACCAATGCCGTTTTCATGTTAATATTCTCCTTTAATTATTTTCACGCCGGGCGACAACGCGCACCGCGTTTTCTATAGGATTGTCTGCTACTAAAATAAGGTAACCGCCGCCGCCGGCCCCGGATAATTTCCACCCCAGAGCCTTATCTTTGTACGCCTCAATGAGACTGACGGCCGTATCATTCATCATATCAGGAAACATCTCGACTTGCGCTTCAAAACCCATGCGCAAGGAACGGCCGAAAGCAACTATGTTACGCTCTTTAACGGCCGTCCAACATGCTTCCGCCGCCTCTGCCAAGGCCTTAGCCCCGCGCCGGTCAATTCGGGTATTGGCCAACACGTCAAAGTCAGCCTGCCGCGGGCCAAGCGGCACCAGATACAAGGCATTTTCTACAAACCGCAGCGCCAATTCATCCTGCAGCCGCTCAATACGCTCCGGCCAATATTCCCCGTTATAACTTGCTTTGGCCAAGCCAGGAATAACAATGCCAATAGCATCCTGCGATCCGGAAATGATCTTTGTGCCGGGCGGATTGTC
>JAJRTP010000166.1 GCA_024278255.1 Chloroflexota bacterium
AGGCCATTCCCCGGCCAGGAAGTCGTTTACGGCCGCTGCGGTCAGGTCGCCGGCCGGCCGATCTCCGTTGAGGGCGGCGGGGGCGTGTTCGCACATCCCCAGGCAGGGGACGCGCTCGTAGGTGACGGCGCCATCCGGGCTGGTTTCCCCGTTTTGCAGGCCCAGTTTGGTTTCGATGGCTTCGTGGACGGCCGTACATCCGGCTAACTGGCAGACCACATCATCACACACGCGGATGACTCGTTTGGCCGTCGGCTCATCGTAAAACATCGTATAAAACTCAATCACCCCGTACACATCCGCTAAAGGAACCCGCAAGGTTTGGCTTACCGCTGCCTGCACTTCGCGGGGCAGCCAGCCGTACACAGCCTGCGCTTCGTGCAGCAGGGGCAGCAGGGCGTCGCGCTGGCGACCCTGGTACTTTTCCAGGATGTGGTTTAGCAGGGACAGGTCTATCATTTCAGTTGTAGCGCTCACAAGATACCTCATTGATCATACGCGATGCGCAGGGCATCAGGGTAAGTAATGGACTATGGCTTGATTGTACTCAAGATGGGGCCAAACTCCAATGAGTAATCACCCATTTTCTCTTGCTGTCAACACACCTGGGTTAAATTGAATGGAGACGGTACGGCCGTTTCTGATGATTGGTTCCATCTGGCGTTGATCGGATAGGAAGGAAACGGCCGTATCCAGCCATATCTTCTTCCTGCCAACTTCTACCGTGTAAGGCTGTCCCCATACGGCCGTGCCCCGCATAAAATTAAACGCCCGCCGCGCCGACCAGCTTGTGTCCAGCCTGAAATCATCAGATTTGGGCAGCGGATAGTAAGAACCCCCTGCCGGCTGCGGTCGGAACGATAAAGCATCGTCCGCCAGGTCTGCCAATGTCTGCAAAATCAATTGGCCGCCTAATTCGGCCAACTGCTGCTCGGCCGTTGGCCCGCTGATGCCATCTGGCAGGTGATAAGCTGCCTGTTTGAGAATTTCCCCCGTATCCAACCCCGCATCCATTTGGTGTAAAGTGACGCCGGTATCATTTTGCCCTTCCCAAAACGTCCAGAAAAGCGGGGACGGGCCGCGAAAGTGGGGCAGCAGGGAAGGATGCAGATTCCAGCAGCCGTAGCGGGGTAAGTCGAGCAGATTGCCGTGAAATTTGTAGGGGAAGCAGGAAACCAGGATGAGTTCCGGGTTCATTTGGGCCACTTGCCGGATGAATTGGGGATGGTTGATCTGGCGCACGGCCGTAACCGGAATACGGTATTGCGCTGCTAGTTGCAGCACATCCGGCGGCGTCAGGGGGATGGCCGAGTCTGGCTGTGAGCTTTGGGGGATGGCAGGATCGGTGTGGGAACGGCCGTCATCCTCCAGTAAATACGGGGGCAGCGCCGACATAGGCAAGACAATACCGACCACCTTCACGCCTTCCGCCAGCAGCCGGGCCAATGGCATGCGGGAGAGAACACCAGTCATGCCAAAATACAAAACCCGGCCCTGGCTTATATAAGAAGGTTTGCTATGCGTCATATTCATCATATAATCTCATTAGCAGTATAACCAAACCTGATTTTATCTCTCTAAAAAACGAGGCAGACATGGCAAGAAGACAAAAAACCATATGGGTTGTAGATTGTGTTAAATTTGGCCGGGAAATGGAAGCATTGGATCAGCCGCCTTTTCCTGGTGATTTGGGACAGCGTATTTATGATGAGGTTTCGGCAATGGCCTGGGAATTGTGGCAGGAACAATCTACCATCCTCATCAATCATTATAATTTGAATATGGCCGATCCGCGGGCGCAGGAGTTCCTTTTTGAGCAAATGGATACGTTCTTCTTTGGCGAAGGGGCGCAAATGCCGGAAGATTGGACACCGCCGCCGAGCGCGCCGCAGAAGAAGTGAACGGTAATCCGATTACCGATGACCGATTACCGACAACCGAATCTCCTCGTCAATTTGAAAATGGAGACGGCCGTGGGCCAGTCGCAGCGCCGTCTCTACCTCATTCGGTGTTTCCCCGGAAGCAAAAATGAAGCCTAAATAACTTTCCCCTTCCGGCAGGGGGCGGATGCGTTGGTTGAGCGGGGCAGTGATCACGATGTCGTCAATGCGGGGGATTTTCCGGGCTGTTTCTGCGCCGCTGTAACCGCGCAAAATACCGGCCTGGGGGATAGGGATCATCATCACGCCGCTGGCCTTTTCTTCCCGCTGTAGGCCGTGTACGTCCAGACTGCACGTCTGCCGCAGTAGCAGTTCTTCCAGCGACATATTCATCTCAAAGCGCAAAGTACGGGAACAGAGGCCGCCAATGGAACGGCCGTTCACCTCCACAATCCAGGGGCCATCTTCATTTACCCGCAGTTCGGCGTGAACAGAGCCGGTTTGCAGCCCCAGGGCACGCGCTCCCTGCTCGGCCATCTCCGCAATGGCGTCCTGCGTTTCCGGTGGCAGGCGGGAGGGAGTGACATAGATGGTTTCTTCAAAGTAGGGGCCATCCAGGGGATCGGGTTTGTCGAACAGGGCCAGAACATGCAGACGGCCGTCCGCCAACACCCCTTCCAGCGCTACCTCAAACCCCGGAATAAATTGTTCCACCAGATACGCCTCCCCACCAAATGATTGCAGTAGACGGCGCAGGCGGGCTACGGCCGTAACCAGTTCCCCGTCATCATTAGCCCGAATCACCCCCCGGCTCCCGTTGAGTGTGCGTGGCTTGACGACGCAGGGGTAGCCGATTTTGTCCCGGACGACGGCCGTTACAAGTTCCATCGTCTTATCTAAAGCAAAATTTTGAAAATGGGGTACGGCCGCGCCCCCCGTCGCCAGCATTTGCCGCATGATGTACTTGTCGCGGGCCGCCTGGGCTGCTTCCGGGGCATTGTGGGGTAATCCCAACGCTTGCGCGGCCTGGGCGGCAATCAGTGCGCCGCTGTCATCCACAGAGAGAATGGCGGTTAACGGCCGTGTCTCCGCAAAAGCCACAATTGCCGCCACTGCTTCATCCGGTTGGTTGAAAGTAATCGGCAAAATCCCCGGCGCAGATTGAGCCAACCCCGGCGGCATATCTACCGCCCGGATCACCTCAATTTTCAGCCGTACCGCCGCCTGCAAAAATGCCTCGCCCCGGTATGAATGGGCTGTGGTGAGCAGTAAAACCCGTTTAGGCAAATTGTTTTGGTTTATATCGGACATTTTATCCCCTTTTGGGATATTCGATATTGGGATATTACAATTGTATCAGTAGGTAATGTTATGATATCTTCAATTCACAGCCCCAAGTATAAAAGATTTTGCCGTTTAATCATAGAAAGACGTCGGCAGCAAGGTATTACCCAGTCACAGCTTGCCGAAAAATTGGGACGGCCGCAATCTTTCGTTTCCAAATACGAGAATGGCGAGCGGCGGATAGATTTGATCGAATTTATGGAAATAGCTGCAGCATTGGGCGTAGACCCGGTTGAATTTGTCCGCAATTTTCAGGAAACAGCTATGGAGGATGGCATTTGAACATTCTCGAAGAATGGGAAATTACTCCCGAGCAGTTGACAAAACTGCTTGTAGAAAATCCCAGCCTGCGTGGTATGCTGTTCGGTTATGTCGCTGAATTGAAACTTCGAGAAATCGTTACCGCTATTCCCGGCGTTTCTTTCAGCGTGAAGTTCGATGATCACAATCGGAAGAAAAAAGGCGATCTATACGTTGTGTACCGGAACAAGGCGTTCAATCTGGAATCAAAATCACTCCAATCCAGTACCGTTAAGTGGAATGCTCAAAAACAGCAATGGACAGGCAAGGCGCAAGTAGATACCAGCGACAGACGGACAATTGCTTTGCCGGACGGGTCAACGTTAAACACGACGTTACTGCTGCATGGCGAATTTGACGTTTTGGCGGTGAATTGTTATGCGTTTAAGGGTAAATGGCGGTTTGTTTTTGCCCGAAACGGTGATTTGCCAACGTCAAATTATCGCAGTTATTCTAAAACGCAGAAAAGATTTTTGATAGCCAGTTTGATACCGGTAACGTGGCCGCCTGAACGCCCTTTTTATGCCAGCCTTCAGGATTTGCTGGATGAAATGATTGCCAACGGGGAAGGCGCCGATCCGGCGACTGTAGTTATTTGACGAATACCAAAAAATACGAATGGTTTTTTCTGGCGTGAACCTGTTTTTTCAGACGGCTGACGCTTGGGCGATTATTTCGTACCACCACAAATAAATCTTTTGTGTAAAAACCATACTTTTCATATTCGTTAATAATTTCCACATGCGTCAGCCATTGTTTGCCCCCACTTACTTCGTCCTGGCATTTAATGATAAGCACACCTTTCTTTTTCAAGACACGCCAAGCTTCGCGGCCGGCGCGAAAATACATGTCGGTTACGGCGGCGTGCCATTTTGCCGTACCTTTTTTTCGGGTTTGCCCGTTTACTTCATCCCCATTGGCGTATGCGCTGCGGAAAGACGTGTGCGAACCGGAACCGGCCTTTTGTGAATTTTCCTTCCGGTAAAATCCTTCCATGTACGGCGGGTCAAGTACCACGCAACCTATGGACTCATCAGCGTAAGGTAAGCGGCGACAATCTATCCCGTCGGCTATATCAGTAGCTTTGACAGTGTACTGTCCCGGCGGCACGTTTTGCCAGAATACGCCTTTGCCATACGTTACGTCGGCTATCACCGAACCCGGCGGGACATGCAACGCCAGAATCTGGGGGAATATATCCGCATTGCCTCCCACGTAAGCGGACAGAATCAAGTCGCTTGTCGGTTTCCCACCCTGAACGCGCCGGGAAACGGAGGTGTTTTCGGGAAAGAGCTGTGGCTGAATGGCTTTCATAACAAAATAATATCCTGTTTTGGGATATGTGTCAATTTGACTGGACAGTATTTTTAACAGCTACGAGATACAGCCGAAAAATGTGCAGTTCGTCGTAGCTGACGGTTTCTTCCAGGGCTTCGTAGACGGGGCGCAGGAAGTCTGTACCCAGTTCGGCGAAGGCGTCCAGGACGCGCTGTTGGGTTTCGGGAGGCAGTTGGGAAAGTTCCAGCAAACCGTTAGAGTGCAACGGCCGTCCTCCCTGCGCATATTTCCACAAATGATTCAACACTGTCCGTTCCTTCACGCCATACGCCTCCGCAATTTCCGGCACGGTTTGACCGGCATTAAATGCTTCGCCCACTTCTACAGTGCGGTTGCCGCTGGCGCTGCGGGCGATGCGTTGGGACGGGGTGCTGGCTACGGCCGTTGGCCTTTTCTTCTCTTCCAGACCATGTTCCTGGCAGTATTCCCGGATAACGGGCAAGAATTCATCCGTGTACTTTTCCAGTTTAGCCTGCCCCACGCCGTACAATTGGGCAAAGCTCTGCCGGGATTGGGGATAGTACACCGCCATTTCCACCAAAGAGCGGTCAGAGAAGATGACGTAGGGCGGCACATTGGCGGCAGAGGCCAGTTCGGTACGTTTCTGGCGCAGCCGGGCAAACAGGGCCGGATCGTGGGCCGCCTCTACTTCGCGGTAGGTCACGGCCGTTTCCCGCTGCGGTAGCACGCCCATCACCTTTTCCCCCTTAAAAACGGCATACGCTTTGGGCGTCAGCTTCAAACTGCCGTGCTGCATATCTTGCACCAGCAGCCCTTGCTGAATAAACTGCCGCGCCAGATACTGCCATTCCTTTTTGGAAAATTCGCCGCCAATATTATAGGTAGAGAGCCGGTCATGCCGCCTTTTCAGCACTTTTTGCGAGTGGGAACCGCGCAGCACGTCAATAATGTGCGACGCGCCGAAAAACTCGCCGGTACGCTTGACACAGGAGAGGAATTTTTGCGCGGGGATGGTCAGATCGGCCAATTCCTCTTCTTCTGCCTGACAGTTGTCGCACATGTCACAATTGTCTTTCTGGTACGCCTCGCCGAAATAGTCGAGCAACGGCCGTCGGCGGCACACATTCGTCTCGGCAAAACGGATCATCGCTTCCAGGCGCACTCTGGCTCCCGCTTGCTGGCTGGGAGCAGCTTGCATGATGAAGTAATTGATATTCTGCACATCTCCGTAACTGAACAGAAGCAGGCAGTCAGCCCGCAGCCCGTCCCGACCGGCCCGGCCGATCTGCTGGTAATAACTTTCCAGATTTTTGGGCAGATCATAATGCACAATAAAGCGCACGTTGGATTTGTTAATGCCCATGCCAAAAGCAATCGTGGCAATCATCACAATGCCTTCTTCGTAGCTGAAGCGGCGCTGGTTTTGGCGGCGCGTTTGGGCATCCAGTCCGGCATGGTAGGGGAGAACCGGCCAGTCCAGGTTAGACAATTGCTGCGTCAGGTTGTCCACTTGCTTGCGGGTGGCGCAATAAACGATACCGGCCTGCTCCTTGTGCGCTTCCAGAAAGGCCAGCAACTGCCGCACGCCGCCGGATTTGGGTTCGACGGCCAGAAACAGGTTTTCCCGGTCAAAACTGGCTACAAATTCATCCGCGTCGGCAATGCCCAGTGAGCTTTTGATGTCCTGGCGCACCCGTCCGGTGGCGGTAGCGGTAACGGAAAGACTAACGGCCGTAGGCAGGCGACGGTGTACGTCGGCCAGTTGGCGGTATTCGGGGCGGAAGTCGTGGCCCCATTCGGAGATGCAGTGGGCTTCGTCAATGGTCAGGCAGTCCAC
>JAJRTP010000017.1 GCA_024278255.1 Chloroflexota bacterium
AAGCTCTCAATTTTGCTGAAAAGGTCATGGTTTTCCCGCTTACAGCGGCTTAGAAACGCGCTGACTCTTTCCCCGTGAACCTGGCAAAGTCTAATGTGCCAAATGTGTCAACTTTCATGTGAACAGGTGTCTTTGTTGACGGTTGTAGCAGCGCAGCAATGCCAGGTACGGGGCAAACGGCCTCATCTTTCCATATTTTTATGCCCCGTGCCTGGCATTTACCCCGTTTGCTGAAATGTTGACGTTTCCGGCTACTTTGTAGACGCCTTTTTGACTGTGTGCAGACGGCCGTTTGCGACACTGCGAATCAGAGAAATCACACGAAACGAGGTGAGACATGATTCGCAAATTGATGGTGTTGGGTTTGGCAAGTTTGTTGGCAGCAGGTTTTCTGGGGATGTTTCCGCGCGGTAAGGAACAAAAGGTTTATGCGGCAACGGCCGTGGACGCCGCCACCAAACAGCAGATATTGGCCGCCACCGTGCGGATTGTGCTTTATGCGCCGCTGCTGGATGCGAATGGTCAACCGCAAATGGTCACGGTCAACGGGCAGCAGCAAGCCCAATACATCACCGGCGAAGGGCTGGGTACGCTGGTCAACCTGAATGGGGAAACGGTTATTGTCACGCACGACCACTGGACATTGCTGGACACGCTGAAAATGGCCCGGTTTTACGATGCGGCCGGCGCTTTGCTGGCCGAAGTGAATGGCGACGCCTTCCGCCATCTCATCCGCTACCGGGATGGTGGGACGATGGTTTTGGGACTGCCGGCGCCATTGGCAACGACGGCCGTCAACGGCAACGCCCAACTGGTGCAGCCGGAAGATGTGGTTTACCTGACGTACCGGGTACCGAACAGTGAACTGTTGGATGTGGTGGCGATGGGGGTGGCGGATGTGTATGAACGTAACGGCCGTGACGTGTTCGCCCTGGTCAGCCTGAATGGAGAAATGGTGGATAACGGCAATTCCGGCGGCGGGGTATGGTATCAGGGTAAACTGGTGGGCAATATGTGGGTAACAGTTAAGGAACTGCCCTGGTTTTGGGAAAAGAGCGATACACCTAAAGGGACGAATACCAGTGTGGCGGCTTTACTGCCTACGGCCGTGCCTTGACCAAGCCCCCGGCCTGGAAACTATGCTATAATGATTTATAAATTTACTGGCAGTACAAAAGGCGATTCATGTTGGACATAGAAAACATACGCCAACTTGTAGAAAACAAACGATACCAGGTAAAACTTCATGCACTACAACATGCTCTCAAGGAAGGGTTTGGTGAAAAAGACATTGTTGCAGCAATCTTATCTGGTCGCATCATTGAAACATATCAGGAAAGGCAGCGGGTGTTGATTTGTGGACAAGCGACTACGGAGACGCAGGAAATGAATATCGAACCGGATTTGAAGCCACCATTTTGTTCTGAACACCATATTCCAATGGTTTGGGGTGAAACGGATTTCACTTATGCCGAAGATGGCGTCGAAGTGGTGGTGCGCCACATACCGGCGTGGGTATGCCCTCATGGGGATGACGCAGCTTTCCCGCCAGGGGTAACAGACGAGCTTATTGAAACTATCCGGGAATTGATCGCTGTAGCTAAACGGACTCAAGCGCAACGGCCGTCTCTGTCACAACAAGAATACCTCGTCAAGGTCATGGCCTTACCCTGAACCGTTCCCCATATAAGCCCGCAAAAACTGCCCCGTATACGACGCCTCCACCTGTGCCACTTCCTCCGGCGTCCCCGCCGCCACAATCTCGCCGCCCCGGTCGCCGCCCTCCGGCCCCATGTCAATCAGGTAATCGGCCACCTTAATGATGTCCAGATTATGCTCAATGATGATCACCGTGTTGCCCTTATCCACCAGCCGGTTCAGCGCCTCAATCAGCTTGGCCACGTCATGGGAATGCAGCCCGACGGACGGCTCATCCAGAATGTAGATGGTGCGCCCCGTGGCAATTTTGGACAGTTCCCGGCTCAGTTTGATGCGCTGCGCCTCGCCGCCGCTGAGCGTGGGCGCCGGCTGGCCCAGGGTAATGTAGCCCAGCCCCACGTCCATCAACGTTTGCAGCTTGCGCCGGATGGATGGGTGGTTCTCAAAAAATTCCAGCGCTTCTTCCACGCTCAAATCCAGCACCTGGGCAATGTTCAGGCCACGATAGGTCACTTGCAGCGTCTCCCGGTTATAGCGACGGCCGTGACACACATCACACGGCACATAAATATCCGGCAAAAACTGCATCTCAATCCGGTTCTGCCCCTGCCCCGCACACGCTTCGCAACGGCCGCCGCGCACGTTAAAGCTGAACCGCCCCGGCTTGTACCCCCGAATCTTGCTCTCCGGCAGTTTGGCAAACAGTTCCCGAATCGGGTTGAACAAATTCGTGTACGTCGCCGGATTGGAACGGGGCGTGCGGCCGATGGGACTTTGATCAATCTCAATCACCTTGTCCAGATACTCCAGCCCCTCAATGTGATCATGCTTGCCCGGCGGCGTTTTAGAGCCGTAAAAATGCTGTTGCAGCTTCTTGCTCAAAATCTCAATCATAAACGAGCTTTTACCGCTGCCGCTGACCCCTGTCACACAAACAAACTGTCCCAGAGGAATACAAACATCCATATTTTTCAGATTGTTTTCCTGCGCGGCCACTACCTTGAGAAACTTGCCGGAGCCTTTGCGCCGTTTGGGGGGGATGGGAATGCTTGCTTTACCGCTGAGATAGGCGCCAGTAATAGAAGTTTTATGCTTCATAATCGCTTTCGGCGTACCTTCAGCCACCAGTTCGCCGCCGTGCAGTCCCGCTCCCGGCCCCAGGTCAATAATCCAGTCCGCTGCCCGCATCGTATCCTCATCATGCTCCACCACCAGCACCGTATTGCCCAGATCGCGCATCCCCTTGAGCGTGCGGATGAGACGGGCATTATCCCGCTGGTGCAGGCCAATGCTCGGTTCGTCCAGGACATACAGGACGCCCATCAACTGGCTGCCAATCTGCGTCGCCAGGCGGATACGCTGCGCTTCGCCGCCGCTGAGCGTGCCGGCCACCCGATCCAGCGTCAGGTAATCCAGGCCGACGTTGATCATAAAAGTAACCCGGTCGCCAATTTCCTTAAGGATCGGTTTAGCGATTAGCTGCTGACGCGAGGTGAGCGGCGTCTGGTTTTCATCACGCAGTTTGTCCACCCAGGGCAAGATACTGAGGACGGGCATCCGGGTGACATCGCTGATAGTCACGCCGTCAATATCCACAGCCCGGGCAACGGGACTGAGGCGCGTGCCACCACATTCCCGGCATGGCTGGTTGACCATGTACTCTTCCAGCTTGTCCCGCACATAATCGGAGGTGGATTCCCGGTAACGCCGCCGCAAATTGGGGATGACGCCTTCGTATTTGGTCTTGTAATGGCGTGTGGCCCCCTCCCGGTTGATGTAAGTCACGATGACTTCTTCCTCGCCGCTGCCGTAGAGCAAAATACGCATCTGGGCTTCGTTCAATTCGTGCATGGGCACATCTACGGGGATACCAAAATGGTCGGCCGTGGCTTTGAGCAACTGCCAGTAATACCCCTGCTTATCCTCGGTCGGCCAGCCGACAATGGCCCCTTCCTCCAGCGTCAGGTTCTTGTTAGGCACGATAAGATCGGGATCAATGCGTTTAGTCATGCCCAACCCCTGGCAAGCAGAACAAGCGCCGTGCGGGCTGTTGAAGCTGAAGGTACGCGGCTCGATTTCCGGGATGCTGGTACCGTCGTAGGGGCAGTAAAGATGTTCGGAGTAGAGGTGATCGGTGGGGTTATCCCCGTCAGTTACGTCAGCAATAATGACGATGCCGCCACCCAGGC
>JAJRTP010000018.1 GCA_024278255.1 Chloroflexota bacterium
CGATGATGGCGACCAATAACCGATATGTTCACCCGGGAAAGTTTAGGGGCTGCCGCCTGCTATTATGAACCAAATGTTGTAAAGTGATTTGCCAAATCGCTCTACATTTAGAGGTGCAATTCATGGAACAGTTGGACAAAATCAGTGAACAGATTCGGACAGAATTTGAGCAAGTAAATGCCGCCCGCGACCTGGCGTACCAGCGTTCCCGTAAGCTGATCAGTCTGTGTGCCCGGACCATTCGGGCTACACATCGGGAAGAATGGGAGACGGCCGAATCGCTGTTGGCCGAAGCGCAGGCAGCCAAAGAAACGTTGGTAGCGGACGTAGAACCTTACTGTAATTTGTATTATGCCGGATACACGCAGGACGCCATCAAGGAATATGTGGAGGCCCGGTTGACGTATGCGCTGGTGCGGCAACGGCCGTTACCCACCCCCGATGAACTGCAAGCGGAAAGCAATACCTGGCTCAACGGTCTGGCCGAAGCCGCCACCGAACTGCGCCGCCGCATCCTGGACATCATCCGCCACGGCTACACGGAGGAGGCTGAGCGGCTGCTGGACAGTATGGATTTGATTTACAGTACGCTGGTGACGTTTGATTTCAACGACAGCATTACGGGCGGTTTGCGCCGCCGCACGGACACAGTGCGGGCTGTGCTGGAACGCACTCGCGGCGACGTGACCAACAGCTTGCGTCAGGCGCAGTTGGAAGAGGCGTTGCAGTCGTTAGAGAGGAAATTGGGTAGTCGGTAATCGGTAATCGGTGGTCAGTAATTACCAGTTATTTCTGCCCAGCGCCAATCATTCCTATACCCAGCCCAATTAACAACCCTACGGCCGTCCACAAAGGAATTTGGTTTATGACCCACTCGATTTCAGCCAGGCTGAATTCCGGGCCGTGACCGTGCAGGCCGGTTTTGACAGCCATTAGGAGCAGGGTGAGCAGGCTGCTGCCCAGGCCGAGCAGGAGTCCGGATACGGCCGTCACCCCCAACCATTTCCCCATCGGCAAGACACGGCCGCCCAGATATTTTTGCAGAAGATAGAGGAGAGATACGGCCGTCACCCCCACCGCCAGCAGCACAGAACGCCACAGCCCCCCTTCCAGACCAATCCAGATAACGCCATAGACGCCGACGACGGCCGTGAGCCATTTCAGACCGGGTAATTTATGAGGAATCTGCATAGAATTTACCATACTGGACGATAGTCCAGTTTTCTTGACGTCCCATCGCGCTAAACTATAGAAGTTCAACTTCGCCAAGAAGTTGAACTTCTTCGTAAAAACAGCAAAAGGAGTTAAATATTATGTCAAACGATCCGATTAAAGATGCCTTGTCCCGAATGCCTTATGGATTTTACGCCATTACTTCCCGTAATGGCGAAGATGTCAATGCCATGGTGGCCAATTGGGTGATGCAAGCCTCATTTTCGCCGCGCCTTATAGCCATGGCCCTACAAAAAAAGGCATACAGCTACAGCGTCATCAGTGAAGGCGGTGTTTTTGCTGTCAACATCTTCAACAAAGGAGATCAGGAGGCAATGATGCCTTTTACCAAGGGGCGGGCCAAAAACCCGGACAAAATGAAAGAGGCTGACTACACCTCAGCACCCAAAACCGGATGTCCCGTATTAACTGGGGCTGCCGCTTACGTGGAATGCCGCGTGGTGCAAATGATAGACGTTGGCGGCGACCACGACATTCTGGTGGGCGAAGTAGTTGGCGGCGACACTCTCAAACCGGGCGACGTTTCGGATACGTTAACCTTGCTGGATGTTGGCTGGAGTTATGCGGGGTGATCAGTGTTCAGTAAGCAGTGTTCAGTGTTCAGCAAGTAGGTGACTGAACACTGAACACTGAAAACTGATCAAGGCGCTTCCGGCGTGGGGGTGAGCAAAATATACCCTTTGGGGATTTGCTGCACATACGGTTCGGGGACGGGGGGTGTCTCGTCGGTGAAGATGACGTTTTCAAAGCCCAGTCCTTTGATGAAGTTGAGCATGTATTGCTGCGCGTTGTATTCGGCCGTTTCCAGCACGCCGCTGGCAGTGGCTTCTTCTTTTAAGCGTTGTTCGGCCACTTTGCGCACTTCTGTTTCCAGGGTGGGATCGGCGCGGGTGAGCAAACCGGTGTCCCGATCCGCTACGTAGGATTTCTCATTGTCCAGCGCCGGTAAATCGTCAAACAATTCTACTTCCGGCAGATGAACCATCACCGTTACTGGATCCACCACGGCAATATCTTCTGGCGTCATTTTGGCAAAATCTATGCCCGCCACCACTTTGCCGTGGGCGACAAATATGAGCGATTCGCCCATGGCGCCCCACAGAAAATCATTATTCCGTTCGGCCGTAACCACTTTTTCCATCTCTACTGAGGCGGTTTCCAGGCGGGCCAGATCGTTAATTTCGTTGACGATGGTGGTGGAACTGGGCAGAATAACCGGCGTGGCCGGGATCAATAGTTGATTGAACATATTGCCAATCGGTTCTGCCAGGCCCTTATTCACGGAGCGGGCGGTGGTAATCACGGTAAAAGCAGCAAAGGCCCCGATAATAAAAAACAAAATCATAAAAAGATACATTATTTTGCGCAGCATACTATCACTTTTCGCATCATTCGTGTTTGTCATTCACTCAACTCCCCGGTCCGGTACCCATTGGGGCAAACGGCCGTTTATCATTACAGCAGAATTCTCTGCCCGCAGAATTTTCTGCCGACTGCCTATCATAAAACAATTTCTTTATTTGAGTTACGTTAACAGGGGGGCGCACTCAGATTTTACTCATATGTAGCCGGATAGTCTGGTAGTCGCGTAGTCGGGTAGTCAAATAGGCGGTTACCCGACTACAAGACTACAAGACTACCCGACTACTTGACATACACGCTCTGACAGCCCACAATAATCCGCATGGTAGTAGCAACGTGCATTATTACATTGCAGTTGGACGGCGTCATGTCCTTAAAGGAAAAGCGCAGTATCATCAAGCCGATTTTGGCCCGGCTGCCCCGGCAGTTTAATGTGGCCGTAGCAGAAATAGACCATCAGGATGTGTGGCAAACGGCCGTGATCGCCCTGGTAACCATCGGCAACGATACAGGTCACCTGCACAGCCAACTGGAAAAATCCGTCGCCTGGCTGGAGCAGTTTCGCCCCGACGCCCCCATCGCGGATTACTCAATCGAAATTTGGTAGATTGGTTCAATCTCCAAGATTGAACCAATCTTTGCAAGCAAAGGAACCATTTCCGCTGAAAACACGTATACAAAACATGAGACATCGTTTTCCCAAAAGTATCGGCCTCATTCTGATTTTATTATTGCTGCTGGGCGCGTGGACGCAGCCGGACGCGGCGCGGGGCGGCTTGATCATGACTGCCCGTGCCGGTTTTGACGGCTTCTACAAGAGCGGCCAGTGGGTTCCCGTTTACGTGACTTTGAGCAACAGCAGTTCGCTTGTGGAAGGGACGGTGCAAATCGTGACCAATCCTGCATCTTCTTCGGAGCGGCTGGTGTATGATGCCCCGGTCAGCCTGCCCACCCAATCCAAAAAACTGGTGACACTCTACGTGCAGGCGCCCAATTTCACCAATACGTTGCAGGTAGAGTTTCTGGATGAAAACGGCGAACTGGTGGTAGAAACGGCGACCAATTCCCTTTCCCAACTGCTGCCGGACGCTTTGCTGTATGGTGTGGTTACGCCGGAACCGGGTGAATTTGGTTTTCTGGAAAATGTAACCGGCACGTATAAAGAGGCTAAAGTGGCCTTCTTAAGTCTGGAGGAACTGCCGGAAACGGCCGTGCCCTGGAACAATCTCGACGTTTTAATCATCCACGACAGCGACACCGGGCAGCTCACCCCGGCCCAAAAAGAGGCGCTGAATGCCTGGGTGGATACCGGCGGCCAACTCGTTCTGACCGGCGGGGCTAACTGGCAAAAAACTACGGCCGTCTTTGGGGACAAACTGCCCGTGACCATCAGCGGCAGTGAATCGGTAGACGATTTGCCGGCCTTGGTGACGGCCGTGGGCGAACCCTTCCGCGATCCCGGCCCCTACGTCATCACCAACAGCAGCCTGGCGCGGGGCGAACTGCTTTTCCACCAGGACGGTCTGCCCATTTTGGCCCGCCAGTCGCAGGGGCGGGGTTCTGTCTACTTTTTAGCCCTCGATCCGGCCCTGGCCCCCTTGCAGGATTGGGATGGCAGCGAACTGTTCTGGGCTAGTATGGCAGCCCAGGTTCCCGGCCAAAGTTTGTGGAGCGCGGGGCCGCAGAATGGGTACGCGGCTAAAAATGCCGCCGCCAGCCTGCCTTCCGTTTCTCTGCCGTCGGCCTGGCAGTTGGGCGGCCTGCTGCTCGTCTACATTGTGATTATGGGGCCGGTCAATTACTGGATGTTGAAGCGGCGCAATAAGCTGGAACGAGCCTGGCTGACCATTCCGGCTTTGGTATTGGTTTTTAGCGGCATTGCCTATCTGGTCGGCTTCCAGATTCGGGGGACGACGGTGCTGGTGAATCAGATGGCAGTGGCTTACAGCACGGTGGACAGTGAGTATGCCCGCGTCTATAGTTTGCTGGGTCTGTTTTCGCCGCAGCGCTCTACGCACGATCTTATTTTTGGGGACGGGGCGTTGGCCCGGCCGTTTGGCTCGCATTTTGGCCCGGAGTTGGGGGGCAACGGCCGTATCGGCTCCATCCAGTACGGCAGTGACGTGACTATCACAGACATTCGCCTGGACACGGCCGAAACCCAGACGTTTACTGCCCAAAACAGCGTATCTGCTATTAACGTCAATGGTGAAGCCGCCCTCAATTTGAAAGACGGCAGTCTTACGCTGGATGTGACCGTGCAAAACAACAGTGAAATTCTTTTACAGACAGCTTCTCTCTTATTTGGCTCGACGGCTATTGAATTAGGCGATTTGGCGGCGGGACAGGCGGAAACCATTTCTCATGTCGTTGGTTCGGCCTCCGCCGGCAGTTCTTCACCGGGTTTCCGACCCGTCCGGCCCGGTTATGCGCCGTTGATGGGCAATGCGGAAGTTATTCTGGGCACGTTTGATTACTATGATGACCGGGTATTGTACGGCCGTTACCAACTCCTGGAAGCCCTCGACGGCGAGGCATACAATCCCGGCAGTTTACCCCTTTCTGAAAGTGCCGTTTACCTGCTGGCCTGGGCTGATTCGGCCCAGATTGACGTGACCACCGATCAGAAAAATACCGAGAGAACCGATACAACTCTCTACTTTATCGAAATACCCTTGCAGCAAAATATTGTCAGCGGCAAACGCATTTCTATTCCTGTAGCCTTATTACACTGGGAGGCAATTGCCGACAGCGGCGTTTACGAACCAGCCATTCAGGATTTATTTTTGAATCAGGGCTGGGTAGAATTAGAGTACACGCCCTGGCCGGAATTTCAGACGATGCAGGTTAATGAGCTGGCTCTGGTTCTGGAAGCACCTGATGGAGATACCAGCGCCTTTTTGCCGGATATACGTCTGTGGAACTGGCAAAAAGAGAGTTGGGATAAATTTAAGGCGGACTGGGGAGAAACGGCCGTAGCCGAACCGAACCCCTACGTTGGCCCCAACAACACCGTTCGCATCCGCGTGGAAGACCGCAGCGGCTACTACAACAAATCGCTGGATATTGTGTATCCGCTATTGACTGGAGACCTGGAGTAACCGGTAATCAGTATTCAGTATTCAGTATTCAGTCAAAATATTACTAAACACTGAAAACTGAACACTGAAAACTGAAAACTGAACACTGAAATGTCAACTATTATCGAATTTCAAAACGTCACCAAAAAATATGGCAGCCTGACCGCTCTGAACGATCTTAATCTGACCGTGGAAGAAGGGGCGGTATTTGGCTTTATCGGCCCTAATGGCGCGGGCAAGACGACCACCATGCGCATCCTCACCACCTTGCTCAAGCCCACCAGCGGGGAGGCGTGGGTAGCGGGCCATTCTGTTACCAAAGACCCGCGCGGGGTGCGCCGGGTCATCGGCTACATGCCCGACTTTTTCGGCGTGTACGAGGATATGAAGGTGTGGGAATACCTGGATTTCTTTGCCGCCTGCTACGACGTGCCGGAAATCACCCGCATCGGCATGGTGGATGATTTGCTGGCGCTGGTAGACCTGGGCCACAAGAAGGACGCCTACGTGGAAAGTTTGAGCCGGGGGATGAAGCAGCGCCTCTGCCTGGCCCGCACTCTGACCCACGACCCGCAGGTCATCATCCTGGACGAACCGGCCAGCGGTCTGGACCCCCGCGCCCGCATCGAAATGCGGGAACTGCTGCGGGAACTGCAAAACATGGGCAAAACGATCTTCTTCTCCTCTCACATCCTGTCCGAAGTGGCGGACATTTGCACCAGCATCGCCATCCTGGAAGCGGGCAACCTGGTGGCGCACGGGGACATGGAGGAGATGAAGCAGCAGTTACGCGCTCACCGCCTGATTCAGGTGAAGGTGTTGGGCGAGACGGCCCCGTTGCAGGAATTTTTGTTGGGGCAAACGGCCGTACACAGCATCAGCGCCGGAGAAGAGGCCGACCTGCCCCCGGACGTGGTGCGTTTTGATTTCAGCGGTGACGATGAGAGTTTGAGCGCCTTACTGAACCAGATGGTGCAATCCGGCCTGCGTATCGTCTCCTTCCAGGAAGAAATAGGCGATCTGGAAGACGTCTTTTTACAGGTAACGCAAGGAATTGTGAATTGATCGCTTTACCCTGGCTCAAAACCTTGCGGCAAAACCCCATCTACCAGCGGGAACGAGGCGGCTGGGGTAATCCGAACCGGTACTACGCCAATCTGAGCCGGTATTCGCCGTTTATTGTTTTGGCGGTTATTGTCCTGGGCGTGTGCGCCGGATTTAATCCGGGTCTGATTGCCGGGATTGATAATAATGATGCGTTGACGGCCGTATGGGTGCTGCTTTGTCTACCGGGGATTTTACTGACCATGCTCACCCTCTACGGCTCCTTTATGGCCCCGGCTTTGACTGCGCCGCTCATCAGCACAGAACGCGCCCACCAGACTTGGGATGTCTTACGCACGACGCCGTATTCGCTGAACACGATTTTGCTGGCGAAGTTGTTTGGCGCGCTGTCCCGTTTGCGCATCTGGCCGGTGTTGTTTGCCTTGACGCTGTTTCAGGGCTTCACCCTGTTTTGTTTGCTGACCTTTTTGGGCGGCGAATCGGCCGTTTACGGCTGGCTGGCCGGTTTGATGACGCTGCTGCGGCCCTGGCTGGAAATTTTGTTTGCCGCTTTTACCGGAATGTTTTTTTCCATTATTCTGCGCTCGGCAACGACGGCGTTGGTGGCGGCTTATACGGCCGTTGTCCTTTTCAAACTGTTCAACAGCAACACGACCTGGCTGGTGATAGCCAATTATGCCGAAGCGGATGGTTTTCTTTTTGTTATTAGTCTCATCGGGCCGGCGCTGGTTTATGGTACGGCCGTC
>JAJRTP010000167.1 GCA_024278255.1 Chloroflexota bacterium
GCGATGTTGTTATTAAACTGGTTATTGATAATGTTTGTAGTGGAAATACCATAAGAAGTAAAGCCGCCGCCCTCTGCGTGGCCATCACCTGGGCCAGCAACGGTCATTGTGGCGACAGCCACGTTCCCGGCGATAGGATTATCTTCAATGATGGCCGTGTCCTCAGTGCCGGAAACACCTTCAAGGCGAAGGCCCCCGCCACCGGCAAACACATTGGTACCGCTCACAACCACGCCGGCCGTGTTGCTGATGATCTCATTGCCCGCCAGCAAGACCTCCCCGATATTTGCGATACGTATACCGCCGCCCAGGGCAGTGGGTGTAAATTGGGCGCCGGTGTTTTGCTCTACCACATTATTGGTGACTGTCAAAGTTGGCGTACCCGAAATAAGGATGCCGCCTCCGCTAGCCCGGGCAGTCGCTGTCAGGCTGCCGCTATTCTGACGGATGATGTTATTGTTGACAATCGCGGAAGTCAAACTTTGCACAAGGATGCCGCCACCCTGCGTGTATGCCCCCACTGTGCTGGCTTTGTTCCCTTGGATGAGATTTCCATCAACGATGATTTCTTCTCCTCCACCGGCATAGATACCGCCGCCACTACCTAAAGATGGGCCAGGTGTCAGGGCATAGACGGCCGTGTTAGACAAAATCTGGTTGCCCGTAATAATCACCGAGCTTATTGGGTCAAATCCAATATTAATACCGCCGCCCGAGCCGAAACGGAACGGATCCATCATAGGTATCGTGGCGGAAAGGGCAACATTATGGCGAATAGTATTTTCCTGAATGAGTGTATTTGTACTGCTAATAACATGTATGCCCCCACCGGTTCCCCCAACGTTAGGATCATAACTGGCTACGTTATTTTCGATGAGGTTATCCTGGATTACGGCCGTCACTTCCACAACATCAATCCCCCCGCCCTGCCCGTTATTAGAAGTGCCATTCCCATTCCTAATCGTGAAGCCATCTACCGTCACCGTCGTGCCGCCGATAATCTTGATGACCGAATCCAGCCCACCCCCGTCAAGGATGCTACTGCGCGGGGTGCGGCTGGCCAACGATGTATCATCGTAGCCGCCCAACAAGGTGAGTTGTTTGTTGATGATCACGCTTTCATTGTAGGTTCCGGCAACAACCTGAATAGTGTCGCCGCTATTGGCTGCGGTGACGGCCGATTGCACAGTGGCAAAACAGCCCCCACCGCCACCCGGCTCCACACATAAATTGCTGGCACGGGTCACTTCTCCCAATACCAACAACAGACTCAACAACATAACCCCTGAAAGCGTGAGTACAACACCGATCTGTATGACATTCTTTTTCATCTTGTTTTTCTCCTTACGCTGAAAGCTGCTCTTGCGCTGAAAGTTGCTTTGTTTACAATAGTAAAGGTTCCACTTGGCCAATCCGGTGCAACCGTGCATCACTTGTGCATCATTTTGGGCAACATCATTGATTGACAGACTCAACACAGGGCATAGAAGGGGCAAAGTCTTACCTTTGCCCCCTCTATGGCTCAAAACCATGGCTAATTTTTCAACATTGCTGCGCCGACATTTGCAACAGACAGATCTCAGCGAGCGGCAAATCGCCACGAATATCGGCGTAAATCCATCTACGTTCAGCCGTTGGGTGGTCGGCGACACACGTCCCGCCGCCTACTCCTTTGACGCTGTTGATCGGCTGCCAGAGGTCTTAGGATTGACGTCTGAGGCTAGCGCAGAATTACTGGCGGCTGCATTTCCGGCCAGGGGGTTGAAAAGAGCGTCAGCACGTTGGTTCACTTCCCCTTTCACCGTCCCCCCGCTGCCATCCCCTTTTGTCGGCCGCGATGAAGAAATTGAGGAATTGATACAACGTCTGCAAATTGAGCGGATGGCGATCATTAGCACACCGCCGTTGCAAAGCATCACGGGCGCGGGAGGCATCGGCAAGACGTGCCTGGCAATTGCTGTGGCTCATCGTCTACACCAGGCGGGTATTTTCACAGATGGCATTTTCTGGGGGCGAGTAGATATGGCTGATCCCATCGCGCTGCTCAATCTTTGGCTTAGTTCGCTGGGGGGTGATCCCGCCATCAGTGGTGATGATCTACAGGCAAAAAGCGCCCAATGGCGCGATCTGACACAACGCCGCCATTGCTTGATCGTGTTAGACAATGTCAGACCGGGCGCGCATATTGAACCATTCCTGCCGGCGGTAGGTAAATCGGCCGTGCTGATAACCAGCCGGGATCAGAATATGCCTGGTCTCAGCCATGGATACGTTTTGCCTTTAGGGCCGCTGCCGCGCCACCACAGTTTAGCCTTGCTGGAAAGTATCCTGGGGCCAGAGCGGATTGGGGTTGAACTCGAAGCAGCCGACAGATTAGCCCATTTTTTGGGAGACCATCCCCTGGCCTTGAATCTGGCAGCCCGGCGGCTGGCAATTGAGTTGGATGAACCCATCGCTTCATTTCAGCAACGGTTGGAGGCACGGCCGTTGGCTCTCCTCCAGGACCATCACTCAGATGATAAACGAGACAACCTGCAACTCTGTTTTGCGGAAAGCTTTGCCGCTTTAACGCCAGGGGAACAAGCGTTGTTTACCAGTTTGGGCATTTGGAATGGGGCCACTTTTACTACGGAGATCGCCTCTGCCCTCAGCGGGCAAGATAACGTAGAGGTAAAACAGCGTCTGGCCGGGCTTGTCCGGCTGAGTCTGTTGCAGCGAGAAGGCGAACCCGGCTGGTATAGTATTCATCCGGCGCTGCGTGTCTATGCTGCCCGGCTGCTGCAGCAGCAAAACGGCAAAGAGGCGGCCTTGAAACGGCTGCAGAAATATTGGCAGGCCAGTTTCTCCAGTCCGCTGACTTTTTTGTGGCTGGCTTTGCAAAAAGGTTCGCTCAAGCCCGATTCCCAGGCTGAGAACGTGTGGGGCCGTTGGCAAGAAAAGGTTCGGGAAATTATCAGTCGCTATCACGGCCTGATTCGGGTTTATAACAGCAGTCAGACCGAGGCAACCTGGTTGATCATATTTGGTATTCGCGCTCCGGTCCAGGCTGAAGCGGCCGAACTGGCCTTGCGCTGCGCCTTGCATGTGCAAAATGAGGTTCGGGAAGCCGGGCTGCGACTGTCTGCCGGGGTCACGGCCGTGACCGAAAACAGCCATCAGTTGGAAAACATCTCTCTGCCCGACAGTCCACCACGGCAACGGGCAGCAGCGTTATGCGCCGCTGCCGGAAAGAACGGTATTCTTTGCGACGAGACCACCTATAAAGCGGCAAAATATGTTCTGAATTTTGGCGATCCTATTCTCGTTGAGCATCTGGGATCGCACTCTCCAGTTACGGCCGTGTCTCCCATTATGCCCACATCACCCCCATTACCCCATCTCACAGACCATACGCTGATTGATAGAGAGACTGAAATGAGAGCTATCACAAACTGGCTCTTGGAATCCAAGCAAGGGCAATTGCGGGTAATTGGCGTCATTGGCGCTGCCGGAATCGGAAAAAGTCATCTGGCAGCCCGCACTGTGCAGATTGCCGACCAGCAAGGTTTTGTTGTTTGTATGGGGGCCAGCTCGAGCCTCGACCATACTGTTCCGTTTACGCCCTGGAAAACAATATTTTCGCAGCTTTTGGGCCTGGAAAATGTGGCTGACAATCATCAACAAGCCTTTATCAAACAACAGTTAGCCAACATAGAAAAGGGTTTAGAAGAACAACTCCCGTTACTGAACGACATTTTACCGCTAACGATTACAGAATCTCAATGGTCACGGCGGTTGGATACCCGGTCACGACATCAGACACTCATCCACCTTCTACTGCGTTTATTATTACAGCGTGTATCTCGCCGGCCTCACCTTATTATTTTGGAAGATGTACATTGGCTTGATTCTCTATCCTGGTCTCTCTTGACGGCGATCATACGACATTCGGATTTCACTCACGCCCCGTTGGCCTTACTTCTCGATCATCGCCCATTTTATTCTTCCTCGCCAAAATCGTTGCCGAGCATACAGGCTTCCCCTCATTTCCGGAGCCTTATGCTGGAAGATTTAACGCCAGCGGCCATTCACCAACTTGCCGCTGAATGGTTAGGGATGTCGGAACTGCCGCGCGAATTATCACGCTGGTTGGATGCGGAAGTGCCTGGCAACCCGCTTGTCTTACGTGAGGCCCTGAATCAGCTAATAGAACAAGGGATATTGGCGCGTGCTAAAAACTAGCTACAGGTTAGTGGGTAACCCCCACCACATTAAACTGGATAGCCAATCTACTTATTTTTACCGGCAGCGTCTGGCGCAGTTAGATGAGACGACGCAATTGGTGGCCCGGGTTACGGCCGTTATTGGTCCCCTGTCTGATTTTGCAGTTTTAGCAACGGTCTATCCGCTAATGATTTCTGATGCCCAGTTGCGGGACAGTATAAAACAATTGGAAACTGTTGGCATTTTAACACGCCATACTTCCCAACAACAATCTTATGAATTTTCTCATGCTCTCTATTATGAATCTATCTACCGTTCAATTCCAGAGCAGCAAAAGCAGCTGTTGCATGGTCGGATGGGGGCATATTTAGAGAAACGGCCGTTGCCCGACACTCAAAAATGGTACAGTCAACTGGCCTACCATTTCCAAAACAGTCAGGATAGAGAAAAAGCAGTTACCTATACCCGCCAGGCCGGGGAACATGCAGCCATCCGTTTTGCCAATGATGAAGCCCTAACCCATTTCACACAAGCCCTGGCTTTGGCTGATAAGCAAGCCCTACAACTACGCTGGAAAATATTGGCCGCCAAGGCTCACATCTTGCAGACCACATTCGAATTGGTCGTCATGAAAAGCAACCTCGAAGAGATGGACAATATAGTGAACACCCTCGCAGACACCCAAATGCAGTTAAGAACGATAAACTATTGGGCATTTTACTATGCAGCAAGCTCTCAAGCTTCCCGATCATTGGACGTCGGTCGCAGAGGTTTAACATTGGCGCGCCAGTTAAATGATTCCCGGTGGCAACAGCGTTTTAATCTTCTTTGTGGCTATGCCTTTTACAATCTTGACAATTATCCCGAAGCGGCGCGTCATTTTCAATCGGCTTACACCCTCGCAGCCAACGACACCGCGCACCGGGAAGCGTATCGTAACCGGGCTGATGCCTTTCACGGGCTTGGTTTAATTGCTTTAGCAACAAAGAATTTGCCCCCGGCTGAAAGATACTCCAAACAGGCCGTGGTCATGTGGCAAAAATGTGGGGATTTGGGTGGCGAAGCCTTTAGCGTCAATAATTTGGGGCACACTGCGTTGCAGCAGGGGCGGTTTGAACTCGCCTATCAACACTTCGATCAAGCTTTATCCCTCTGGACACAGATTGGGAATACCTTCGGTCAGTTGGGCGGTAAAGAAAATCAGGGGATCGTGGCTTGCGCGGTGGGTGATTATGATCTGGCTGAAACCCTGTTCTGCCGCAATCTGGCTGAGAGCCAAAAATTAAAACTACCCACTTTTCAGATTGCAGCCTTAATGGGCATCGGCCGCGTCCACCTGGCACGGGAAGAGCTATTCGAAGCGCAACGCGCGTTGCAGTCCGCATTTACTATTCAACAAAATGAGCGAGAGGGCAAAAGAGACACCGCCAGAATATTAAACTATTTAGGACAGACATATGAGCAGAGGGGTATGCTGGCTGAGGCAGAATCTGCTTACGGCCGTGCCCTGGAAATCCGCACCCAAATTGAGCATCACTTTACCGCCCTGGACAGCCGGGCCGGCCTGGCTCGTATAGCGTTGGCAAATGGCGATATTGAGACAGCCTGTAAACAGGCAGGAAAAATAACCACCTGGTTGAAAACGAAGGGTATGTCTGGTGCTGAAGACCCAATACAGCTTTATTTGACATTATTCAAGGTTATGCAAGCCTCAAGTGATTTAGACAGAGCCAGAGATTTTTTGAGTCAGGGCTATGAGTTGCTGCAACACAGAGCAAAACAAATCACAAAACCAGATTGGCATTACTCCTATCTGAACTTTGTACCGCACCATTGGCAGTTGCTTGCGTTGTTCAATGACTGGGATTCCTGATTTATTGGCTGTCCCATCATGTATTTCATAGCAGATTTTAGGTTTACTGAATCTCTTTTGGCCGCCATAGGTTGAGCAACGTTCCTGCCGTTTCCAGAGTTAAATCGTTCCAGCGTTCAATGGGGAGCTGGACGTGGGCAATGTTGGCGGTTGTGAAACGGCCGTCGTACCCCGTCAAATCTTCTACCAATTCTTCCAAACCGGGATTGTGCGCCACAATCATCACCCGCTCGTTAGCATCATCCAGCGTTTGCAAAATCTCCACAAATGTTTCCGGTGCGCCGCCATAAAAACGGTCGCTTAAAGCCAACTCCCGTTCGTAATCACAATTGAGCGCAGTTAATTCGGCCGTACTCAGGGCGCGTTCGGCCGTAGAAGTGATGATCAGGTCGGGGGTCAGCCCTTCATCCTTGAGCAGTTTGCCCATACGCGGCGCATCCCGCTCGCCTCGTTTGTTCAACGGCCGTTCATGGTCGCTCAGATTGGCGTTATTCCAACTGGATTTGGCGTGGCGCATAATGAGAAGTTCTTTCATAGTAATCGTAATTGCGTAATCTGGTATTTGAGTAATGGGGTAATTATAGTTGCTTTCAGGCGGTTGACAAAGTGTTCTTTTTACACTAATATAATTTGTGTATATTTGACACTTATAGCTGTGAGGCAGCCAACTATGAAGCAAATCGTCACTATTAATGGTAAACGTGTTCAATTGACGCCATCTCAGCTCATCCAGGTTGGCGGGGAGGGCATGGTATTTCGAGTGGCAGACACGGCCGTAAAAATCTACCACCGCCCCACCCCGCAACACCAGGCCAAACTCCACCATTTACCGCATAAAATGCCCCGCCTGCCGGATGAAGTTCTCGCCCCGCACACGGCCGTAACCAACCACAACGGTCAAATCATCGGCCTGCAAATGCCCCTTCTGCCGCCTGGCAGCCAGCCCATGAAACGTCTCTCCAACCCCGCTTACCGCCAAAAACACACCATCCACGCCAGCGATATTGCGGCTCTGCTTACACAGGTTCACCAAACCATCACCCGCCTGCACCACCAAAAAATCATCATCGGCGATCTGAACGACACCAACATCTTCTTCCAGCCCGGCAGCATGACCCCCTTTTTCATTGACGTGGACAGCTATCAGATCGGCCATTTCCCTTGCCCGGTAGCCTTGCCCGCGTTTCTCGACCCTACGCTCTATCACGTGCCGGATTTCAGCCGGGACACATACTTTACACCGTTAAGCGATTGGTACGCTTTTGCCGTTTTACTGGTTAAAAGTCTGCTGGGGGTTCATCCTTATGGCGGAACACATCCCCGACGCAAAACGCTGGCAGATCGCGCTTCTGCCGGTATCGCCGTCTGGCACACGGCCGTTACCTACCCCATACGCGCCTACCCGCCGGAAATTCTGTCAGACGATCTGCTCCACTGGCTGGACGCCACATTTACGCGGAGCCAGCGACGGCCGTTTCCCCTCAATCTTCTCAATCGCTACACGAAGCAGCTAAAAACCTGCCCCCAATGCGGCCAGGAACATCCCCGCGCCCGCTGCCCCGTTTGCCATCGCACCGTCTCCATCGCTAAAATGCCCCGGCAAACGGCTGTACTCTACACCGCGCCGCTCCAAGGAATCATCGAAGCAGTCCGGGTTCTGCCCAACGGCCGTATCGCCGCCGTCACCCGCATCAAGGATACCTATCATTGGCTGCAACTGGGTCTGGGGGGCGTGATGGCAGAAACGCCTCTGTTTCGCGGCTCGCTCGGCTGCCGTTTTACTATTTTTGACGGCCGTTACCTGGCCGTCAACCCGCCCGGCAAACCGCAGCTTCTCATTCTGGATAGCAAACAAATGCCACCACAGCAGATTACCTTGCTGGAAACGGCCGCTTTTGGGGATACGGCCGTCTTTGCTGCTACCTCGCGCCACCTGTACCGCATTGCCGGGGACTGGATCATGCGCGGGGCAGTGCGAGACGGCCGTTATCTGGAAGAAGCCATCGCTACCACCCACCACGCCCAAACCTGGTTTGTCGCCTCCCCTTACGACGAGGCCATCGCCGGCTACCACCGCATCTTTGCCGAATATCGCTTTTTCGTGCAAACACCCCACGGCAGCTACGATCTGCCCCTCCCCCCGCCCGCGCCAGGCGAACATATTGCCGGTATCCGCTTCCGCTTTGCCTCCGATCAGATCACGGTCGCCGTGCAAATCGGGCGGCAAAAGCAATATCGCCAGGACACACACACTTTTACGCTGGCTGGCAAATGGCTGGATTCGCAGTTGGGTGATGAAGATGAGGGGGATACGGCCGTACATCTGCCCCACCCGCAAGGCAACATTACCTGGACACCGCAAGAAGTTGTGTTCAGCCCTCGCGCAGGTTTATCTCCCGCCAGCCCCTCATAAAGAGTTCTTCCCCGGATACGGCCGCTTCTTCTGACGTCTCTAATACCAGCAAAATCAAAATATTATCCCGCAAACTACCGCCGACAAACAAAGCTGTTTCCCCGATAAAACCATACGCGAAAACATCATCTTCCTGCGGCACGAGTATCCTGGCCGGGCCGCCATCAGCCTGAAGACGGGACTGGAGAGCTTCCCACGCAGAACGGGCTGCGGCCTTATCTGTAAAACGATAGGCATAATTCATTACAACGGCCGTATCGTTCAGACCCACAAGCTGAAATGTATCACTGACTGTCTCCTCACTCACCCCATCAAACTCATGCAAAGGATGCGCTGGCGAATCCAGAAAAAACGTCCCTTCACTTTGCCACGTTGCCACTTCCGGCCAGGCTTCTTTGGGTAGAATGGATGAAAGGGAAACGGCCGTGTTTTCCCCACACCCGCTCAATATAAACAAAGCGCCCGCCAAAAATAACCAAACCCATCTATTGTCGCGCATACAATCTCACCTCCAAACTTACCTCAAATTATACTCATCCTCTCTCACCCCACTCCACGCAAATCCGCCGTTTTATAGATAAGTTCAATCCGATTCATTCAGGGCTTGACAAAGTGTAATTTATACACTATACTGTTTGCAAATCAGTATAGTGTCATTCATACACTATCAAAAATACACGCAAGCGTTACAAGGCCACCGGGGTGAAAATCACCTTGTCACCCAAGCAACTGAAAGTTGCACACCTTGTCACCTTCTCAAAAAATAACAGGAGACACCTCATGGACAACTTCCCCACCTTTTACGACCCCGACCAGATCGGGACCCTGTTCTACCCTGACTACGCCGCCATCGCTGCCGAGGCATATGCGACCAACTTGCCCCCCGCCAGCGAAGACCGGCAAAACGTCCACCTGGTCATCATTGATATGCAGGTAGACTTCTGCCACGAAAACGGCAGTCTCTACGTCCCCGGCTCCGGCCCGGACATCCAGCGCGTGATTGAATTCATCTACAAACACGCCGAGCGCATCACCAACATCACCTGCTCCCTGGACTCCCACCTGCCGCATCAGATTTTTCATCCGGCCTGGTGGGCAGACGAAGCCGGCAACCATCCTGACCCGTTCACCATGATTACTTATGACGACATCAAGGCCGGTAAATGGCGGCCGCTCGTCGCCCCCGTCCAGTCCACCAATTACGTGAAAAAACTGGAACAGGAAGCCAAAAAGACGTTGACCATCTGGCCCTACCACGTGATGATTGGCAGCATGGGCAACGCCCTGGATCCGGAACTGTTTTCCGCCATCCTCTGGCACAGCCTGGCCCGCAAAACCCAACCCACCTGGCTGACCAAAGGCACAGTTCCCCTAACGGAGCATTACTCCATCATTCAGCCGGAAGTAGCCGTGCCCAATCACCCAATGGGCGGCAAAAACAAACATTTCCTGGACACCCTGGCGGATGCGGACGCCATCATCATCGCCGGTGAAGCAGAAAGCCACTGCGTTCTGGAAACGGTAGAAGATTTGGTAGAAGAGTTCAGCGCCCAACCAGATACGCTGCAAAAAATCTACTTCCTGAAGGACTGCACCTCCCCCGTCCTGCACCCGGATGTGGATTTCCACGCCATCGCCCTGGAACGGTTTGCCGAATTTGAAAAACAGGGCGTGAATTTTATGGAGAGTACAGCGGAGCTGCCGTTTTAATAATTGGGTAATTACCCAATTACCCAAAGGAGACACCCATGACCAACCTAACCAACCTCGACGACCTTTTCCAATCAGCGCAGGAAGACGGCTTGACGGATGATGCGCTGGATTTGGTAATTGCCAATCTGAACGGCCCGGCGGTGGCTACGGCCGTGCACACCCCCCTCGATCAACTCACTAGCAACGACGTCACCCTGGCCATGAACATCATAGATATGAGCGGCTCCATGTACAGCTACGCCAACGACCTGATCCGCGCCTACAACCAGGATTATCTGACGGCCGTGCGCCATTCCCCCGCTGCCGACGATATCCTGGTCAGCACCATCCTGTTCCACGACGACGTACAAACGCTGCACGGCTACGTTCCCCTGGCCGACGCGCTGCTGCTGGACAGCCAAAATTACCAACCCGATTACACCACAGCCTTGTACGACGCCGCAGCCGCTGGAATAACCAACATGGTTCTCTACGCCCAACAATTGCGGCAAAGCGGCGTCACCGTGCGCGGCGTCGTCATGGTCTTCACCGATGGTGCAGACAATGCCTCCCGGCAGCGTGCCCAGGACGTGCGCCGCGCTGCCCAGGATTTGCTGCGGCAGGAAATTTACACGCTGGCCCTGGTGGGATTTGGCCTGCAAAAACCGCTGGGCTTCCCCGGAACCAACGGCCGTACTCCCGCCCAACAACTGGCCGACGAAATCGGTTTCCCCATCGGCCTGGACGCTGGATTGAACGCCCTCGACTTGCAGCGCATCTTCCGCCTGGCATCCATGACGGCCGTACAAGTCAGCCAATCAGGAGCGGCGCCAGCTTTTGCTTTTGCCGCGTAAGACGTATTGCGTATTGCGCATTGCGTATTGAGCAGCTTCTACGTAATACGCAATACACGATACGCGGAGAGACGCTATGTACCTGCCGCTAACCACCCTCCTCATCATCGTCGTCATCTCTTTCATGGCCGGGATGCTGATCGCCTTTGTGATGATGTTGAACGCCATTACTAAGATGAAAGGGAAGTGATCACTTCCCGCAAAACCTCAATGGCTTGCAAATAATCGGCGGTGATAATATGTTCCTGCGGCGTATGGTCCAGGCTGCTGTCGCCGGGGCCATACGCTACAATGGGGCAGTTCCAAACAGGGCCGACGACATTCATGTCGGACGTGCCGGTTTTCAGTTTGAAGCGGGGGCGGACGCCTTTTTGCCGCAGGACGCGGTTAAACGCTTGGGCCAGCGGGGTCGTCCGCTTGCTCTGGAAAGCCGGTTCGTAACCGTAAAAGCGCAGTTCCGCGTCTCCCGCCCACTCGGTCACATCCGCCTGAAATTCGTCAATGTCAAAGCCCGGTGGCAGGCGCACCCCCACTTTGAGGCGGATGTGATTGGTCAAGCCATCGCTGTCGGTGTGGATGTGGCGGATGGAGGGGAGAAGCCGGTTAAACAGCCGCGTCTGGTCAAAGTTGAATGCCTCAACGTACCCCATCAACTCGTTGTACCAGGCGATGCCGCTTTCGGCCGCGCCCGGTGTCTCGCCGGCCGTGTGGCTCATGGGCTGGGCGTATTCGTAATCAATGAGAATGCGCCCCTTGTAGCCCAGCGTTACCCCATCCCAGCCGCTCGGTTCGCCGATGATGCACCAGTCGGGGCGATATTGCGCCGCCACAAAACGCGCCCCTTTGGACGTGGCCGATTCCTCCTCCACCGCGCCAATCACCACCAGGCGGATTCCCGGCGGCAAATCAGCCTGCGCCGCAGCCACGACGAAGGCGGCCAGCGGCCCTTTGGCGTCTACCGTGCCACGGCCATACCACTTCCC
>JAJRTP010000168.1 GCA_024278255.1 Chloroflexota bacterium
ATATGCTTTGCCCAGTCTGGCTGATCTCGTCCAACAACAAGCGCCAGCTTTTTACCCGTTACCGACAGGGGAGTCTGGATAATTTCACCTCCCCTGTTTATTGAGAAGATACTCTGGGAGACTCTAAATTCTTTGCGCCCTCCGCGCCTCTGCGGTTAGTTTTTTCAGTAGACTCATGGATTTTCACAGATTTTTATCCGTGAAAATCCGTCGCATCTGTCAAATCTGCGATTCTAAAAAATTTCGTGTTCTACTGACGCCAACTTGATGCAGGCCGCTACCACTTCCATCGCCTGGGCCACTTCTTCTACGGGTGGACGGCTGGGGGAGAGGCGGATGTTACTGTTGTGGGGGTCTTGGCCGAAGGGGTAGGTGGCTCCGGCGGGGGTCAGCCCTACACCCGCTTCTTTGGCTAAGGTCACGACACGGTCGGCGACAGGATATTTCGTGTCCAGACTGATGAAATAACCGCCTTCCGGTTTTGTCCACCGGGCCAGATCGGTTTCCCCCAATTCGCGCGTCAAAACTTCATACACGGCTTCAAATTTCGGCCGTAAATTGTTGGCGTGCGCCCGCATCAGGCCGGGAATGCCGCCGGGGTATGTTTGTAGAAAGCGCACGTGCCGGTACTGCTCTATTTTGTTGGGGCCAATGAACTGCGCCCCCATCAAACCGGTGATATAGGCGATATTATCCACGCTGCTGGCAAAGAAACCGATACCCGCCCCGGCAAAGGTCATCTTGGACGTGGAACCGAAAATGATGACTCGATCCGGATTGCCGGCCGCTGCGCAGGCGCGCAGCAGGTTGGGCGGTTGGGCCGGCTTGCCGGTCAGGTGGTGGACGCGGTAGGCATCGTCGGCGAAAATGGTGAAATCGGGTACGGCCGTGGGCATGGAGGCCAAACGCTGCGCCGCCGCCTCGCTTAACGTATCTCCGGTGGGGTTGCTGTAGGTGGGCACAAAAGTCAGCCCTTTCACAGATGGGTCGCTGGCCGCCAATGCTTCCACCGCATCCATGTCCGGCCCATCCGGCGTCATCTGCACCGGCAGCATTTCAAATCCCAGCGTGTCCAGCAGGCGGAAATGGCGGTCATAGCCGGGCACGGTGACAATCATCTTCGGTTTTTGCCCCACCCACGGGCCGTCGCTGTGCTTCAAGCCGCGCATCATGGCCCACATGAAGATGTTGCTCATCAGCAGCAGGCTGGAATTATTGCCGACGACCATTTCTTCCGGCCGCACGTCCAGGACGGTGGCAAATAGTTCCCGCGCTTCCGGCAGGCCGGCTACGCCGCCAGGGTAGTTGCGTATAGCGATGCCGCTGGGCGTGACCAGCGTATCCTCGTTGACGATGGTCAGCATGGGGTTGGACAGGTCAAAGTCGGCGTCGCTGGGCTGGCCCCGCTGCATACTCAGGGCAAGCCCCATCTTTTTGTATTCGTCGTACTGTTTTTGGGCTGCTTCCAGATTGCTCACAATATTCCTCCGGGTTTATACTGCTGAATTTTTGTCAGGTGGGTATTTTACCTGATGTTGCCGGGGAAAGCCTTATGGAATATGTGGCAAACGAAAGATGGCTTCTTTGTGTAAAACCGCTGTTTGCTATGAACATAGCCCATATTCAGGTAAAATTGCACTTCGGAGATTGGTTCAATCTTCAAGATTGAACCAATCTTAGTAACCGCTCAAAAATAAGTTAGCACTTTTACAGTTGAATATCATCCAGAACAAAAACGTGGTTTGATAATGTAGTTCCAAGTTGGACAAATTGGTCGCCGATACAAACAAAGCGATGCTCTTTCTTCGGCTGAGACTTTTTTCTTTTTCTCGAAGACACGGTCAACCAGGAATGCTTTCACTTGTAACCCGGTTTCGGTAACCGTGCCGCGGATGTAGTTGAGCATTGTTTCCCAGGAGCGAAGCGGCTTGCCTGCCCAATTACGAGAAATCTGGCTGAACAAGCGATACTCGATAGGGTTCCATTTGGAAGCGCCTGTTGGATAATGACAAATCATGACTTCAATGCCAAATTGGTCAGCTAATTGTTTCTGAATCTGCTGTTTCCATAGCCAAAAGCGACAGTTGTTGCTGCCACCGGCATCAGCCAAAATGAGCAGCTTGTCTTCACAGCGAAAACGAGGCCGGTCAGGGTCAGTCCACCATTGGGCAATGGCATAAGCAGCAAACTCGGGTGTATCGTAGGACGTGCCAACATAAACGTAGCCCTGATTGTGGGTCAGGTCATAGATACCATAGGGGACAGCCCGACCCAGAGCATCCTGACGAAAATCATGGACAAGAACCGGTTCTGGTTGCTGAGTCCAACTGCGACCTTTATTGAGAAAGTTGCCCACAAGTTCCTTCTTCTTGGTATCAACACTGATAACAGGATACCCCGCCGCCAGAAAGAGCTTCTTGACGCGGCGGATATAGCGAAATTGCTTGTCCCGGTGCGGATGTGATGGCCCGGTCAAGGTTTTACGATTACGGCACAGGCCATATTCCAGCTTTTTCAATATGCGTCGCACCGTCGTTGGCCCAATACGAAACCGCTGTTTGGCTAATTGCCGGGCAATGTAAACCAGGCTGCGTCGCACCCATTTCTGCTGGCTCATTGGGTCGCCGGCAATATCATCGGCGACAACCTCTTCTACAGCAGTCAGGATTTCCGGCGTTTTTTTTCGACTGATTTGCGACCGCCACCCTTGACGCGGATCCGGTCATGAGGACGGTCTACCAGATTGTTCGCCATTTCTCGCCGCCCTTTGCGGATCGTATTGATATTGATACCGGTGACAAGTGCTATGTATTTTGTACCCCCATGACCGAGTTTTTCGGCTTCAACGGCGACATACCAACGTCGCTGTTGCTCATTGAGACGGCTCAAGAGCAGATTCATCATGTGATGGTATCGCTTATCTGGATGGTATTCGGGTTGTTGACAATTCTCGCATTGACATTGATAGACTTCTCTGGTTGGCATTAGTTGCACCTCTCATATTTGTATGGTGCTGAGAATTGTACAAAACCACTATGTTATTAACGAATGTTTACTTAGGAGACCGCTGTGTAACAGGGAAAATGATGCAGAATCAGTTAGCCGCAGCCCCGGATGTCGAGTGGGAACTGGACGCCGCGTTGGATGAAGAGACAGAAGAAGCGGAAGAACCGCAGGCCAGGGTGATCATTCACAATGATGAGGTGACGCCTATGGATTTTGTGGTGGCAATTTTGCAGCGCATCTTTCAGCTAGACCCTTTGCAGGCGGAGCATGTGATGTTTGTGGCTCATTTCCGGGGGATGGCCTATGTTTGCACCTTACCTTTGGGCGAGGCGAAAAAGCGGGTGGGGAAGGCGCATTTTGCGGCGCAGTTGGAAGGGTATCCGCTGCATGGTACCATTGAAGTTGAGTAAAAAATCTATCTATTGGAGTTAAACATGCACGTAACCATGGAAGCAGTTGGGCCGAAAGGCCGGGAGATTATTGAACGGGATTTGGCGGCGTTGTCACCTTCTTACACGCGGGAGTATGCGCTGGTGGTGGATCACGCGCAGGGATCGGAGTTGTGGGATGTGGACGGCCGTCGCTACATTGACTTTATGGCCGGCGTGGCTGTAATGAACGTGGGCCACCGCCATCCCAAAGTGGTAGAGGCAGTGCGGGAACAGGTGGACAAATTCTGGCACATCTGCCTGAGCGATTTTTACTATCCCCAGGCAGTGGAATTGGCGGAGAAACTGCAAAGCATTGCCCCCATGGCAGATGATACGCTGGTTTATTTTGGCAATTCCGGCACGGAAGCGGTGGAAGCGGCGATCAAACTGGCGATGTATAAGACGGGGCGGCAGCAGTTTATTGGCTTTTTGGGCGGGTTTCACGGCCGTACCCTCGGTTCCCTCTCCTTTACCGCCAGCAAATACGTGCAGCGCGCCCATTACAAACAAGGCGTGCAGGTCTACCACATCCCCTTTCCTAATGAGTACCGGCCCGTTTTAGCCAATCCGCAGGACAAAAATTACGGGGAAGTAGTGGTTGATTACCTGGAGCAACAGTTAATGGATCAGTTGATTGCCCCGGAAGATATTGCCGGTATTTTGGTGGAACCGATTCAGGGTGAAGGCGGCTATGTGGTGCCTGCGCCCGGTTTCTTCCCCCGCCTGCGCGAATTGGCTGACCGGTACGGTATTCTGCTGATTGCGGACGAGATTCAGAGCGGTGTGGGGCGCACGGGCAAATGGTGGGCTTTGGAACACGAAAATGTGGAGCCAGACATTGTTTGTTTTGCCAAAGGGGTGGGCAGTGGGATGCCTATTGGCGGCATCATTGCCCGCCAGGAATTGATGGTCTGGGGGCCGGGCGCGCATGGGTCTACCTATGGCGGCAATCCGGTAGCGGCCGCTTCCGCGCTGGCTACGCTGAATGTGATTGAGGAAGAGGGCCTTTTAGCGCAGGCCACTGAAACGGGCGGTTATATCATGGATGCGTTGGCCGAAATGCAGACGCGCCATCCCAGCATTGGCGATGTACGCGGGCGGGGTTTGATGTTGGGCCTTGAGTTTGTCCAGGACCGGCAGACAAAAGAGCGGGCGGTGGGCTTGCGTAATGCCATCATCGAACATGCTTTTGAGAATGGCCTGCTGCTTATCCCCTGCGGGACGAACTCAATTCGTATGACGCCGCCGCTGAATATCCCACGGCCGTTAGTGGAAGAGGGTTTGTATCAATTTGAAGCGTCGTTGACGGCAGCGGAAGAGCGTTATTTGTAATAATGACCATTATGAAAACACAAATTCAGGAACTTAAACAACGAGTATCGGGTGGGGTTTCACCGGCTATGGCTACCCCTTTATTGGGGGATGGGGTTACGGTAGACACGGCCGTTATCCCCCAATTGG
>JAJRTP010000169.1 GCA_024278255.1 Chloroflexota bacterium
CCTGGTGGCTATCCCCTGGCTTGGCCCCGTCTTCTTTCAAAACCATAATCTGCTGGTCTATCTGGGTTATTTGTTTACGCCGCTGGTATGGTACTACATTCAAAAAACGCGACCCGGCATGCATCTGCGGGCCGTCGGCGAAAAGCCGGAAGCCGCCGACACAATGGGGCTGAATGTGTACGCCCTGCGCTATTTTTACGTGTTTGTGGGCGGCTGTCTGGCCGGTTTGGCCGGTGTGACCATCAGTCTGGCCGTTTCGCCGGGCTGGTACAGCGCCCAAACCACCTCCGGGCAGGGCTGGATTGCCGTGGGGCTGGTTATTTTTGCCCAATGGAACCCCTTCCGGGCGGCCATCGGCGCGTATTTGTTCGGCGCCCTCCGCCGGGGATTGCTGGACCTGCAAGGGCCGGCCACGCTGCTCGGTTTTACCAACCCCTTGTACATTAACTCAAACTGGGGCTTCTTTTTGCAGATGACCCCCTACCTGTTGACCATTCTGGCGCTGGTTTTGGGGGCGCGGGCGGCGGCCAAAAAACGAATCGGCGCGCCGGCTGCGTTGGGCGTGCCTTACATTCGGGGCGAAAGAGGCTTGTAGCCCCGCTTGATGGGGGTGGTGAAGTAATGCGGTATTGTAACTATTCAGCCTGGGAAGAAATGGCACACGGATGACACAGATGACACGGATAAGCGCAGATTTTTAAAGTTCATGCCTGAAGAATCCGCGAAAATCTGTATTATCTGTCCGGTCTGTGCGCTATTCAATCGCCGGCTGAATAGTTGCGCGGTATTATCCAAGTGTCTATCCGTAAAATACTTGTGGCACTCATTGTCAAACAACAAGCCGATGAAGTTGTAATTGCTCCCCCCTTAATCCCTGATGAAGAAACCGCTTCGCGCCCTCTGTGAGGGGGGAAATGCCCTCCCCCTAAAAGGGGGATACCCGAAGGGCACAGGTGGCCGGGGAGGGGGTAAAAAGCGCGAATCCGGTTGTTTTCAACCTCAACTATCCTGACCATCACCCGGCGTAATTATTTTACGGATAGACACTTATCAAAAACAGGAGAATTTATGCAACTACAAACTCGAATCCCTCAAAATATTCAGGAATTATTACGTTGTCCAACATGCCATGCCAAACTAAAACAGGTTGGAGAACAATTTGAGTGTACAAATTCTGAATGTGCTACTCATTTTCCTGTAGTGGATGGGATACCAGTATTAATAAATGAACAATCGAGCGTTTTTTCTATTAATGATTTTACCTCACGTCGTAAAACATTCTTCGATAATGTAAGTGAGAATAAGATAACGAACGCTTTGCGCCGTTTTGTACCCACAATTGGCAAGAATGTCGCAGGAAAATCAAATTACAGTCGGATGAGCGATGTATTGCTAAAGCAGTCAGCTTCTCCACGAGTCCTGGTGATTGGCGGTAGTATTCTGGGAGAGGGCATGGAATCTCTTGCAAATAACACTGCAATAGATTTTATTGAGACAGATGTGTCATTTGGCCCGCGTGCTATGTTGATATGCGATGCCCATGACATTCCTTTTGACGATGAGTCATTTGATGGAGTGATTGCACAGGCAGTTCTGGAGCATGTCGTTGGTCCTTACCGGTGTTCCGAAGAAATCTATAGAGTTTTGAAGAAACAAGGGGTTGTATATGCAGAAACACCCTTCATACAACAAGTGCATGGTGGTCGGTACGATTTTACGCGCTTTACTTATTTAGGGCATCGGCGATTGTTTCGAAGGTTCGAGGAAATTGATGGCGGGGCCGCATGCGGCCCTGGCATGGCTTTGGCATGGTCTTACAAGTATTTTCTGCTGAGTTTTGCTACATCGAGGTTATCGAAAGCGTTTTTGCGACTTTTTGCGAAATTGACATCCTTCTATCTCAAATATTTTGACTATTATCTGATTAACAAGCCTGCTACACTTGATGCTGCTTCAGCATACTATTTCATGGGAAGAAAATCAGACCAGGTTTTGTCTGACCGGGATTTGATAAAACTCTATATAAGGAACATAGTAATATCAGCGCAAGAAGCAAACTACGACAGACTACATCCGATGTTGTTCCAGTTAGTGTAAAACAGTTTCTATAAAATTGGCGGGGAAGTAAGCCATTGAGTATCCTGAGAAGTATCAACACCAAACAGGAGGAACGCAATGACTTGCCAACCCGATTATACCATCTCAAACGATTTACCTGTGCCCCGAATGGGATAATGGAAGAAATTATCGCCGGCAGTTTGGATGCCATCCCGGAAATGATCCGTATGTTTGTCAACGCCGCGCTGAAAATTGAACGCCAGGCATACTTGGGCGCAGTACCCTGCGAGCGCACGGCTAACCGGCGCGACCAGGCCAATGGCTGCAAACCGAAAACGTTGCCCACCCGGGTGGGCAACATCACCTTTGATGTCCCGCAAACGCGTCACGCCGGTTTTCAGCCACAGGCGCGCCCGAGGCAATCACCGGGATGGAGACGGCATCCGCCACCGTGCGGGTCAGCGCCACGCCCACCGACACCGGCACGCCGACCTCGACACCCACGGCTACGGCCACGCCAACCCTGGCCGGCAGCCCCGCCAACTATCATTTTTATCTAGCCTTGATTCTGTGGGAAGCGTCAAACCATGCCGGACGTTAAGCAAACAATCCCCGGTGCATAACCTGACAGGTCACTGCTATTGCCGGGCAAAATCATATCCTGAATGGTGTTTATAGAGGGAGGACAATAGAATGAATTCTCTGCGTTGCTGTCCAGGCAACGGTTGCAAGCTGGTGGTGTGGCTTGCTCTGTTATTGGGTGGATTTGCTAGTTTGGAGATGCTTTATGTTCGGACACCGAGTTATGCTCAAGGCCCCCTTGGGGTGACTTTTGTGGATGTTGTTACTCAAAAGGGTATAGGCAGAACCGGCCTCAGCTATGGCATCGCTTGGGGCGATTTCAATGGTGACGGGTTTATGGACTTGTACCATAATCAGCATCATTTTGTTCCTCAACCCCTCCTCTACAAAAACCTCTATGGGTTTTCTTTTCAGGATGTTTCCGGTTCAGCAGAAGTTGTAAAAAATGGGGATATGCATGGAGCCGTTTGGGGAGATTATGATAACGACGGTGATGAGGATTTGTACCAGAATATGGGATATTATATGCGCAATCTCCTGTATCAAAACAACGGCGACGGAACTTTCACCGAAACTGGACAGCAGGCCGGCGTGAATTATGCTGGTCGAGGGCGAGATGTTGCCTGGGTGGATTATAATAATGACGGCTATCTCGATTTGTTCATCACCAACATAGGTGATTCAAATTACCCTTCTGAACTGTTTGAAAATCAGGGGGATGGAACATTTCTCAAAAAAACCTCTGCCGCCGGTTTGAACAGGATTACATTTGCTGTGGGTCAGATATGGAATGATTATAACAATGATGGCCGGCTTGACCTGCTGGTATGGACGAATGCTGCTCCTCAACTGTTTCAGAATAATGGCGATGGAACTTTTACGGAGACAACCTCTTTAGTGGCTGATATAGCAGGGGCTATTAACGATATGGACTGGGCCGATTACGACAATGATGGCGATCCGGACTTATATGTTTCGCGCGGCTGGAGACGCTCTGGTGTTACGGCCGATGCTTCCAAAATCGCATGGCGTATGTGGGCAAGCGACCCCGAAGGAGGGTTTGATTTTGAGGTGTCCGATAATGCGCTTGTAACGTTTGACCTGTATCGTTTTTGTGCTGACTATGACACCCGGAAAATTTTCATCGGTGCAAATAAATTTCATCCTACTTCCTCTCGTTTCACGCTTGGAAATGGTCAACCTCCCAACCCTGATGGCAAGCCATCTTACACGCCCGGAGTTAGCATAGGTGTTTTTATCTGGCGGGAGATAAGTAATGGAAAGACCGTGTGGCATCTGAGAAGTTACGGAGATGTCAGTAGTGGGGTGGTGACAACCACCGGGATTCTCACAGATACCATCCCCTACAATCTGGAACGAGACCCGGTAGCCAATGACCCACCAAACCAACTGTGGGAAAATGTTGATGGCACTCATTTTGTCAACGTCACAGCATCTGCCGGTGTGGGCGATAATCGTCAGA
>JAJRTP010000170.1 GCA_024278255.1 Chloroflexota bacterium
GATCGTGACCAAACGGCTTTTCCACCACCACGCGCCGCCAGCCTTCATCTTCCCGCACCATATCCGCCGCCCCCAAATTTTCTACAATGGGGATAAAGAAGCGCGGGGCTACCGCCATGTAATAAACGCGGTTGGCCGGCCCATTTTCCAGTTGGGTCAGGTACGGCCCCAGATTGGCAAAGTCCTCCGGCACATCCAGATTACCCTGAAAATAATGAATGTTGTCACAAAATGCGCCCCATTTGGCCTCATCGTAGGCATCAGGAGCATAGGCCATCATCCCTTCGTACAACACCTGGCGGAAATGGTCGTCATCCCACGGCCGTCGAGCAAACCCCACAATGATAAACGACTCCGGCATCCGTCCTTTAATATAGGAGTGAAACAACGCCGGAATCAACTTCCGCCGTGTCAAATCACCTGATGCGCCAAAAATAACGATAGTGGTTGGTTTTGCCATCTTCCTGCTCCTTCACGTAAGGCGATTTGGCAAATCGCCCTACAAAATTAAGCGTTATACGTCCCCGACGTCACGTCCCCGCCCTCACCAGTCCAGTCGGTGTGGAAGAATTGGCCGCGGGGGCGGTCGGTACGCTCGTAAGTGTGTGCGCCGAAGTAGTCGCGCTGGGCCTGGATGAGATTTGCCGGCAGACGGCCGTGACGATACCCGTCAAAGAACGACAATGCGCTGGACATCGCCGGTAACGGCACACCCCATTCCGCCGCCCGCGCCACCACGCGCCGCCAGGCTCCCTGTCCCTGCACCACTGCTTCCCGGAAATACGGGTCAAACAGCAGATTAGTCAAATCGGGGTTCTGGTCATAGGCCGCCTTGATATTTTCCAGGAAAGCGGCCCGAATAATGCAGCCTTCCCGCCACATCAGGGCAATGCCGCCGTAATTCAGATGCCAGTTTTGTTCCTCGGCCGCTGCCCGGAACAGCATGTAGCCCTGCGTGTAAGAAATAATCTTGGCCGCATAAAGCGCATCTTCCAGATCGGCGATAAAGGCGGCCCGGTCGCCGGTAAAAGCGGTGTCCGGGCCGGGCAGGATTGGTTCCGCTGCCACCCGCTCATCCTTCAGGGCAGACAAAGCGCGGGCAAAGACAGCCTCGGCGATGAGAGTGAGCGGCGTGCCAAAATCAAGCGCCGCCTGGACGGTCCATTTACCTGTCCCTTTTTGGCCTGCTTTGTCCAGAATTTTGTCTACCAGGGGTCGGCCGTCTTCATCCTTAAAAGCCAGAATCTCACTGGTAATCTCAATCAGATAAGAATCCAGCTTGCCCTCATTCCAACGGGCGAACACCCGGCTCATCTCGTCCGGCGTCATCCCCAAAGCGGTTTGCATCAGGTTGTACGCCTCGGCAATCAGCTCCATGTCGCCGTACTCGATGCCGTTATGCACCATCTTGACGAAATGTCCGGCCCCGTTTTCCCCCACCCAGTCGCAGCAGGGCGTCCCGTCGGCCACTTTGGCGGCAATGGCCTGGAAGATTTCCTTGACGTGGGGCCACGCTTCCGGCGAACCGCCGGGCATGAGAGACGGCCCAAATCGCGCCCCCTCTTCCCCGCCGGAAACGCCCATACCGATGTAAAGCAGCCCTTTGGACTCTACATATTCGGTGCGGCGGATAGTGTCGGGGTAATGGGAATTGCCGCCATCAATAATGATGTCGCCCGGTTCCAACAGGGGCAGCAGGGATTCAATCACCATGTCTACTGCTTTACCGGCTTTGATCATCAGCATGACACGGCGCGGCCGTTTCAGGTTTTTTACCAGGTCGGGCAGGGTGTGGGCGGGGATGATGTTGGTACGGCCGTGTGCCGGCCCCGCCATAAATTCATCCGTCACCGAGGTGGTGCGGTTGTAAACGGCCACCGTGTAACCGTGATCGCTCATATTCAAGACCAGATTTTGGCCCATCACTGCCAGACCAATTAAGCCAATATCTGCTTGGGGGGTTTCTTCCGTCATTTTTACTCCTTTGGTTAAGGTTGCAGGTTGCAAGTGGCAAAGAGGCAGGTTTTGCTGCTTTGCCACCTTATAGATGCTTTGTGCGGGAGAATCTTTACGTTTATACTAACGAACCGGCTTGCTCAAACGGGTTAGTGCAAAATATCCTCACGAGATATGTTATTGAAGCGAATACGGCCGTTACCTGAACCAGAATGCTTCGCCACATTTATCCCTTAACAGGTCAGAGTGGATAGTTACTTTAATTTGACGAACGAAATCTCACTTCCAATATGTAATTAACAAGTTCAACTTCAGGGTTTTTTCTAGCTTCAATGACGACGTCATTTGACACTTTTTGGGGACCACCGTGTACTAATATTCCACGGGGCATCTTTCCTGTTTCATCCTTTAATAAATCCATATAGTGCCTAAGCTGAATTATATCATTGCAAGAAGGGGCATTTTGCTTACACTCGACAACTACTGTGTTGTCTCTTTTATCAATCAGTAACACATCAAGTCTAGTTCGATCTGTGAATACACGTTCCCGGATTTTCGCGTCAGGATAAGGCAAAAGACCATCTTCTAAATGATGGGGATAATTTGCAATATAGTCAGAAAGAGCATTCTCATAGCGAAACTTGCCAAGCAAACTCACCCAGTTGGTTGGATTATTCATTTCCTTTTTCAAATCATCCAGAGAACGAGACCGTATCCGAGAAACCGTCGGTCTAAGTTCTCCATGGGTGAATCTTGCACTGGATGGTAATTGAATAACTAAATCCTGGTTGTCAGGACCCACAGTCAAATCCCAGCGTACTTCTATACGCCGTCCCATTTCCCCACCAAGCCGACCTGGGATATTTACTAAAGGATTCCACACGTCATCCTCAATCAATTTTCGCGTTATCTGCCCTAATCGGCCAATGCGGTGATTGCGAAGCGCAACTACCACATATTCCCCTATTTGCATTTCCTTTAAAGCATTTCGCGCAACACTCCACCCTCGCCCCCCTTCTGTTTTGCCATTAAGATGGTATCCTTGTTTTGCAGCCCACCCAACAGCAACACATTGATTTTTATACCACCGTTGCCACATACCGGGGTATTTGTCTTCCTGACAGGCTATTTTCCACAAAGTCTTCATAGGTTTATAACTTATACGGCTAACAAATTACTTTAACCAAGCATTTGCAGTTCATCAAAATCATCCGCCATGTGAATCAGCCCCTTCGCGCTGCCAAACTGGCGCTGGCGCTTAGAACCGAAAGCGGGCGAAAGTTTGACAAAAGGGCGTTTGTTTTTAGAAATAACCACCTCTTCCCCACTGGCAGCCAATTCAACTAATTCCGTTAATTGTTTTTGCGCTATTTGCCATTCAATTTGCGTCATGATGCTTCCTCCGAGTCTGTCCAGTTAACTCGCATTCCTGCCTGCTAATCATTATAACACGGCGAAAAAGTTCAGAAATGGGTTTATATCCAGGGCATCTTTACGTTTACGGCCGTATCCAGTAAGATAACAACCAGTCACACACTCTCATAAACAGACAACTATCTCATATGAGGAGAATGATAAGGCAGACGAGCAATTACGCAAACAAATTTCCGGCCTCTTTGTTAAAACCGGTCACGCCCATCACCAGGCATTCCAGGCCACAGACGGCGTAGACCCGGATTGGCCCTTCTGGTATGCTGATCACATGAAAGAAAAATTGGGCAGTCTGCTTAATGCTGACTTCAGCAAAAGCGAACTGACTTACCTGCTGGTACGCCTGGATAAAGGACTCGCCCTCAATGCCCCCGGCGCTTATTGGCCAGATTATTACGCCAAACAACTCCTGAACTGGTACCTCTAGCCGGTAGTGCCATCCCATGACAAAACCTTCAACTACCGAACACCAACGCCTGGCCGACTCCGAAGCCCGCCGCGCCGACTGGAAACAGTGGGGGCCATACGTCAGCGACCGGGCCTGGGGTACGGTGCGGGAAGATTACAGCGAATACGGCACGGCTTGGGAGTATTTCGACTTCTGGCAGGCGCACCGCCGCGCTTACCGCTGGAATGAAGACGGCATCGGCGGCGTCTGCAACCGCTTCCAGAACATCTGCCTGGGCGTGGCCCTGTGGAATGAGCAAGACCTCATCCTCAAGGAGCGCTTCTTTGGCCTGACGGGGAACCAGGGTAACCACGGCGAGGACGTGAAGGAATATTATTTTTACCTGGACAGCACGCCCACCCATTCTTACATGAAGATGCTGTACAAATATCCCCAGGCGCGTTACCCGTATGAATGGCTGGCAGAGGAAAACGGCCGTCGCCGTAAAACTGATCCCGAATTTGAACTGGTAGACGCTCTGCACGACGCTTTTACTGACGGCCGTTACTTTGACGTATATATTGAATATGCGAAGGCCAACCAGGAAGACATCCTGTGCCGCATTACGGCCGTCAACCGCGGCCCCGACCCCGCCCCCCTGCACATCCTGCCCCACATCTGGTTTCGCAACGATTGGGCCTGGGGGTACGGCCGTCCCCGCCCCCAACTGCGCCGGATTGACGAAAGATTGGTTCAATCTGGCAGATTGAACCAATCTAATTTCCTCACTGTCTATACGAATCATCGCCATCTGGGAGAACGCTGGTGGTACGTGGACAGCGACGTCCCCCTACTCTTTACCGAAAACGAATCCAACATGGAAGCGCTGTTTGGCGTGCCCAACCCCGGCCCGTATGTGAAGGATGGCATAAATGAGGCGGTGGTTTACGGCCGTACCGACCGCGTTAATCCCCAACACCAAGGTAGCAAAGCCGCCGCCCATTTCCAGGCCGTCATCCCGCCCGGCCAAAGCGCCGCCGTGCAAATCCGCTTCACCAATGCCGCCAATCCCGCCCCTTTCAGTGATTTCGCCGCCATCTTCAGCCAGCGCCAGGCGGAAGCGGACGAATTTTACGCTGCCATCCAGCCGCCCCGCCTGAGCGACGACGAGCGCAGTGTGCAGCGGCAAGCCTGGGCCGGGTTGATGTGGAGCAAGCAGTTTTACCATTATGCCGTAGATTTGTGGCTCAAGGGCGATCCGGCCTTTCCCCCGCCACCAGACAGCCGGCGATACGGCCGTAACCGAAACTGGCCCCATCTCTACGCCCTCGACGTCCTCTCCATACCCGACAAATGGGAATACCCCTGGTTTGCCGCCTGGGATTTAGCCTTCCACACCCTGCCCATCGCCATGATTGACCCGGAATGGGCCAAACGGCAACTCATCCTCATGCTGCGCGAATGGTACATGCACCCCAACGGCCAAATTCCTGCCTACGAATGGGCCTTCGGCGACGTGAACCCGCCCGTCCACGCCTGGGCCTGCTACCGCGTCTACCAAATCAGCCGCGACCTGACCGGCCAAGCAGACACCGACTTTCTGGAAAAAGTATTCCACAAACTGCTGCTCAACTTCACCTGGTGGGTCAACCGCAAAGACGCCGACGGCAACAACGTCTTTCAGGGCGGCTTCCTGGGCCTGGACAACATCGGCATTTTCGACCGCAGCCAGCCCTTGCCGGATGGCCTGCACCTGGATCAGGCGGACGGCACGGCCTGGATGGCCATGTACTGCCTCAACATGCTCTCCATCTCCCTGGAACTGGCCCGTCATCGCCCCGTTTATGAAGACGTGGCGACCAAATTTTTCGAGCATTTCATCTACATTGCCAACGCCATCAACGCCCCCTGCGAAGAAGGCGGCCTGTGGAATGAAGAGGACGGTTTTTATTACGATGCGCTGCACCAGGATGACGGACACTACACCCCCTTACGCATCCGTTCCTTTGTAAGCCTCATTCCCTTGTACGCTGTGGCCACGATTGACCCGGAAACAGTCGCCAATCTGCCCCGCTTCCGGCGGCGGGTGCGCTGGTTCCTCACCTACCGGGCAGAGCAGATGAATCACGTCAGCTTTATGCAGGAGCCGGGGAAGAACGGCCGTTACCTCCTCTCCCTCGTCAGCCCGGACAAACTGGGGCGCATTTTGCAGCGGGCCTTTGACCCGGAGCAATTTTTATCCGAGTATGGCTTGCGCTCTTTGTCGAAGGAATATGAGACACGACCGTACACCATCACCGCCAACAACCAGACCTACACCATTGATTACCAGCCGGCCGAATCCAACACCCACTTATTTGGCGGCAACTCCAACTGGCGCGGCCCCATCTGGTTCCCCACCAATTACCTGATCACCGAATCCCTGCGCCGCTACCACCGCTATTTCGGCGATGATTTCCAGGTGGAATTTCCCACCGGTTCGGGCCATTTTGTCTCTTTGCAGGAAGCGGCCCTGGCGCTGTCCCGGCGGTTGAGCGGGCTGTTTTTGCGGGGGGAGGATGGGAAACGGCCGTTTTACGGCGGCGTCGAGCTATTCCAGACCGATCCCCACTGGCGGGACCACATCCTCTTCTACGAATATTTCCACGGGGACAACGGCGCGGGCATCGGCGCCAGCCACCAAACCGGCTGGACAGCTCTGGTGGCCCGGCTCTTGCAAAAATTGGGGGAAATACCTCAATGAACGAGATTTCAAACCGTCCCTGCAATATCCAGAAGATAAAGAGGCTGCTTTGGCCGGGCGCTCCAGAACACAATTCCTGAGCCAATACTCCCGGCAGGATATAGGCTACGGCCGTTGCAAAGCGCCGACGAACTGGAAGCCTATGCTGGACTGTATGATTTTGCCTGCGTATTCAAAACAAGTTTCCCAACACAAATTTATGGCCCAACAACAGATAAGTGTCCCCCTAATGCTTCAACAATTTTGCTGACTGTTTCAAATCGAGGGTTACCCTCGGCCGATAATGATTTGTATAAGCTGGCGCGGGTCACGCCTGCTTGTCTGGCGACTTCTGTCATACCTTTGGCTCTGGCAGCAGTATTCAGCGCATGAATAAAATCAGAAGTGGTACCGGTAGCAAGTACCTCGGCCAGAAATTCCCAAATATCATCGTCTGTTTCCAAATATTCCGCCACATCAAAAGGTTTGGTTTTGATACTCATCATTTACTCCAATTCTTGCATTATTTGTTTGGCTTTTTCAATATCTCTACTTTGGCTGGATTTGCTGCCGCCACTTAACAGCAGAACCACTTAATGATGGCGGATGGTGTAATAAATACGTAATCCGCCGCCAAAGAAAAAGCGTAACTCAAACAAATTGTTACCCAGCGACTTGAAATCGCCAAAGTTGCCGTTTTGAATCCGGTCAATACGAGCAAGCACCTTATTCCTTGTTGTCCGGTCTTTTAATCCTTTCAACCATTTATCAAAAGAATCTGTGCTGACGATCTCGTAATTCATAAAATAAGTGTATCCCACAGGATACAGTCTGTCAAGATGGGCGAATGGCCGAATGGACGTCCCGGAAACGCCAAGTTATGAAGAAGAAAGTTGTTGCTAACTGAGAAAAGGTTGTCACACTAGAATTACGCAGCCGTTCCCCCCCGCCTGCCGCCACAAATTTTTATCCGCGTAAATCCTTCTAATCCATCAAATCCGTGGTTCCGCTATTCATAACTCAGTACTTCGCGCACCGTGAGGCGGGAGGCGTTGCGAGCGGGCAGGTAGCTGGCGAACAGGGCCAACAGCAGGACAACAAACAGCCACAACAACGCACCTTGCGGGGAGAAGGAGTAGCTCGGTTCGGCCTGGAACAGGGTGTTGCCTACGGCGCTGGCTAACCAACGGCTGGCGGGAATAGCCACCAGGCCGCCGATAATCCAGCTAATCAGGCCAATCAGCACCCCTTCCAGCAGGACAATGCGCAGCACCGCCCCGTCCGATGCGCCAATAGCCCGCATAACACCAATTTCGCGGGTACGCTCAATGACGTTGATGCTCCTCGTGCACCTCAACCCCAGGCCGCCCACCACGCCCAGCAGCACCGCCATGAAGAGAAGAAAGACAATGATAATGTTGAAAATGGTGGAAATGATGTTGCGCAGTTGGGCAATGGTCTGCATTTGCTGCACGCGGAAGCCGCTGCGCCGGTAGCTGTCTTCCAGGAATTGGCCTACTTTTAGCTGGTTTTCCGGGCTGCGGTCTTTCAAACTGATGAGGGAAATTTGGGCGCGGTCTACTTCTTTGGTGACACGGCCGTAATAATCATAATTCACAAAGGCATTCGGCCCCGTCAAAATGCCGCGCACAATGCCCACCACCACCCAATCATTCTCCTTGCCGTTGATGTCCAGCGTAATCGTATCCCCCACCCCCACGTCCTCTTCCGCGCGCAAAAAGTCCGTGTTCAGCACAATGGCATTCGTATCCCCCTCCTCCAGCCAGCGGCCTTCCAACAAAATCGGGTTCAACATTTCCGAATCGGCCGTGGGCGCGTACACAATCACACTGTCGCTCTCCGAACCGTCCGGGCGGATGCGGCGACCTGTGCCAAAGCCCCACGTCTCCACACCGGCCACGCCGGGCAGCCCGGCCACCTGCTGCTGAATACGGGCCGTGCGGTATGGCCGGTCAAACACAATCTGCACGTCATAATCAAAATAACCCAACGCATCGTCCAGCGTCTGCTGCAAAGAAGAGCGCACCACAAATATGGAAATGAAAATAGCGCTGGCCATCGAAAGCGTAATCAAGGTCAAGGCCAGCCGCCCCTTGCGCCGGAACGTGTTGCGCAGGGAGATTTGCTGCGGCCGTTGCATGGGAATCACCCGGCGCAGCCCCAGCACCATCCTGTCCATCCAGCTATCACCAAACTGGCCGCCGCCCAGCCCCTGATCGCTGATGGCTTCCCGCACCGTCACCCGTGTCCCGCGCCAGATGGGAATGAGCGCGGCAATCAAGGGAGCCAGTAAAGCAATGGCTACCTGCACCAACACCACTTGCGGATACAATTGCACCCCGCCCACGTCAAAATTCAGGAAACCGCCAAACAGCGAAGCCAAACCAGCCGATCCCACTGCCCCCAGGGGAACAGCCACCAGCAGCGCCAGCACCCCAAAGAGCAGCACCATCACCACATACATGGCCGAAATCTGGCGGGTGCGGGCGCCGATGGATTTCATAATGCCAATTTGCTTCACCTGCTGCGTTAAAATGGCAGAAATGGTGTTGATGATGAGGAAGCCGCTCAGGATGAGCGCCAGAATGCCCATCGCCCCCAAAATCAGGGAAAAAGCGTTAAGGAAATTTTGCGCCGGGTGTTCCCCAGGCGGGAAAACCAGGACAAAGAAAACCACCACGCCGCTGCGTTCCAACTTGTCCTGGATGAGGCGGCCGACCGCTTCGATGTGTTCCCGGTTCAGGGGGTCTTCGGCCACGACGTAAAGCAACTGGTTGAAATCCCGCGGCTCGCCCAGCCATTCCAGGGTGTCAAAAGTGATGTAGCCGTAACCCGACCCATTCAAAAAGGCGGGCAGTTGGCTGATGTCGTGGACGCTGCCGGAGATGGTCATTTGCCGCTGTTTGCCGTCGGGCGGTTCGATGGTGATGGTGTCGCCAATGGCAAAGTCGCCCAGCCCCAACGCCGGGCTGAAGGAAGCTCTTTCCAGCAGCAGGGTCTCTTCAGGCGGGGGGAATGCGCCCTCCTGGGGTTTGATTTTGTTGATGACGATGTTTTCAAAGTCGGGCACGGCCGTTAACTGCAAACTACGCCACTCGCCATCTTTGGTCAAAAAACGCACGTTAACAAAGCGCCGCCCTTCCGCCTCGGCCACTTCCGGCATGTTCTGAATGGCTTCCACCATGTCATCATCAAAGGTATTCAGGGCAAAAATGTTGCCACTGGCCGGGTCTACCGCCCGGTATTGCTCCGGCAGGCTTTGGTCCACCACCGTCTGAGACCCCATGACCATGCCAATAGCGGTGACACCCACGGCAATGGAGAGCAAAACAAGTATCGTGCGGGTCTTATTTGCCCATAAATCACGTATGACTTTGTGCCAGCGAGTACGCATGGAAAACCTCCGGTTACAGACAGTGAATAAGGCCACGGCCGTGGCTGTGAAAGACACCCCTACAATTCTATTATAACTGATTGGCTCTACTTGGCTGTCTTTTGCTTGATTGACTATACGCGGGAAAGAATCGGAAGTTTCTAGTAGTGCCGGGCACGGGGTAGAACGGCGTTGGCAGACCAAGACCTTGAACCCCGTGCCCGGCACTGGAGAAGGCCCTCACAAAAATGGGTATTTGTGAGCGGCAAATAGCAATATTTGTTTCTATTTGTCAAAATGGCTATCATCTCGCAGGTTATTATTTTGCTTTGAGGAAAAACTTTATGAATTCAAACAAATTGCTTATTGGCGCTGCTGTATTAGCCGGACTGTTTTTTATTGTAGGTGGAGCGCTGGTTTACCTGGGAAACAGTCGTGATGATGGTTCAGCCGAAGCCGCCACGGCCGTAGCAGACGCATCCACCCAGGAAACGGCCGTGGCCCAGGAAATTGCTACCGGTATTGCCGCTACAATAGCTGCTGCGGCGACAGACATCCCCCTAATTCCCACAGAAGCGATCATCATTCAACCCACCAACACAGTTGACAGTGGTCCGCCGGCCACACCGACACCCCTGGCAACCGCTTTACCGACCAACCCCCCCATTCCCACTGACACACCTATCCCCACTAATACCGCGATTCCGCCAACGGCCGTGCCCATCATCCCCACCAACACCCCCGTACCGCCGCCTACCGACACGCCCGTTCCGGCCGGCCCGCAGCCAGGCAACCAAAACGGCCTCATCGCCACCTACTTTGGCTTGCAGCCCGGCCGTTCCGAACTCCGGCCCAACGGCAAAATCTGGTATGAGTGGACAGTGGCCAATACCACCGGGGGAGACGTACCCTACTCCGCCATCGGCGTCCTGCCCCGGCGCGGCGGGCA